>CAJCJE010000280.1 GCA_903970565.1 Candidatus Melainabacteria bacterium
GGAGACACCCGAGATCCCGGTCGTGGCCGACGAGCCGTTCCCGGAGCCCGACCGAGCCGGGGCGCACGCCGCCGCCGAACCCGAGGCGACGCTGATCCCTCGTTCGGTGACCTGGTCGACCCCGACGGCGCAAGCCCCGGCTACCGCCACCGAGATCGCGGCGGCCGAAGCCGAGGACGAGGGCGAGTTGGCGGCGGATGAGGACACCGAGTGGACCGAGCACGACGACCCCAGTTCGTGACGATTCGCCGTCAATATCACCCTTATGGATTAACGCAGTGGAGTTGCCTACCTTCGTTGCTTGACTGGCTGTAGTCAAAATGGCACGCTCCCTCAGCAATTTCATTCTGCCCGGAAGTCGGGGCTCGGGCGTGATCCCAGGAGGGCCCGTGCACACATATCCGCGCCGCCGCGTCGTTGCGGCGTTATCCGGTCTCGTGGTGGCTGCTGCTTCCGTAACCGGACTCGCCGCCTCCACCGCGGTCGTGGCAACCGGCGTGATGACCCCCGCGATCGGGGCGCACCCCGATTACCGGATAGCCGGTCACCTCACCTCGAACCCGTCGGCGACCCCGTTCTCGTGTCAGACCACGACGCCCGCGCAGTGCTACGGCCCGGCGCAGATCAGGGCGGCCTACGGCGTCGACAAGCTGGCCAGCCAGTTCCATCTCACCGGTGCGGGCACCACCATCGCGATCGTGGACGCCTACCAGAGTCCGACGATCACCAGCGACCTCGCGTCGTTCGACACCCTGTTCGACCTGCCGGCACCGACGTTCCACATCATCGCGCCGGACGGTCGGACCCCGTTCGATCCGACCAACGCCGACGAGGTCGACTGGGCCGGCGAGATCACGCTGGACGTCGAGTACGCGCACGCCATCGCGCCGGGAGCCACCATCGATCTGGTGCTGGCCAAGAGCGACGCGGACCCGGACATCTACTCGGCGCAGCAGTTCGCCATCTCGCACAACCTCGGCAACGTGCTCTCGCAGAGCTTCGGCGAGGCCGAGCAGTGCATGGACCCGACGATCCAGCAGAACACGCACACACTGTTCGAGCAGGCAGCCGCCGAGCGCATGACCGTCTTCGCCTCCGCCGGCGATGACGGTGCCGCGCAGCCGACCTGTGACGGCACGGGCTTCATGGAGGCGGTCGGCACCCCGGCGTCCGACCCGCTGGTGACCGGCGTCGGCGGCACCATCCTGGACGCCGATGGCACCACCGGCGCCTACCACGGCGAGACCGTGTGGAACGAGCCGGACTTCAACGCCGCCGGCGGCGGTGGCTACAGCGTGCTCTACGGCGCGCCGAACTACCAGCGTTCGCTGCACCTGCCCGCGCGCGGGGTGCCGGACGTGTCCTACAACGCCGCGATCATCGGTGGCGTGCTCGCGGTCTGGAGCAGCTCCGGTCAGGGTGCTGGTCTGGTGTTCCAGTTCGGTGGCACCAGTGCCGGTTCCCCGCAGTGGTCTGGTCTGGTCGCGCTGGCCAACCAGTTCGGCCACCACCGGATCGGTGCGATCAACAACGAGCTGTACCTGTTGGGCCACGGCTTCATCGGCTCGCAGCTCTTCCACGACGTCACCACCGGGAACAACACCTACTACGGTGTCTCCACCACGGTGCCCGGTTACTCGGCCACCCCCGGCTGGGACGCGGCCTCCGGTCTCGGCTCACCGAAGGCCAACAACCTGGTTCCGTTACTGGCGGCCAGTTTCTGAGTTCGACCGATTGATCGTCGCCATCCGAAACGGCGGCCGTGCCGCAACTGGCGCGGTCGCCGTTTCGGCTTCCGTCCTCGTCCAGGAGTTATCCGGCCGCGCCGACGTGGCGGCCCCGCGTCGAAACCGGGTTCCCTCGGCGCAGCACGTCGATGTGCGTGGTGCCCGGCCGGCCGACCACCCAACTCGACCCGCTGATCGACTTGGCCTGGTGCTTGAGCGGCGCCAGCAACTGGGACACCTCGTGATATCCGCTGACCGAACCGGAAACGCAGACCAGCATCGCCAGCGACACGGTGACCGCCTCGCCCTCCGCCGTCCACCTGCCGTCCATCAGCCGAGTACCCAGCCGCATCACGTCGTCGAGGCCGGCCACGAACAGGAAGTCGTCGCCACCGACGTGGCCGACGCGCACCGACGGCGTCTGTTTGCCGATGTCGGCCAGGCAGGCGCCGATCTGGCGGATCAGATCGTCGCCGACGGCGAAGCCGAACTCGTCGTTGACCGCCTTGAACGAGTCGATGTCCAGCCAGCCGACCGCGAACACCTCACCGGAGGTGATCCGGCGGCCCACGTCGCGGGCGATCGACTCGCTGCCCGGCAGCCGGGTCAGCGGGTTGAGCGCGGCGGCCTGCTCGATCTTGCTGTCGGTGACCGCGCGGACCAGGTCGGCGACCCGGACCACACCGAGGCAGCGGTGCGCGGCATCCAGAACGACGACGTCGTCGTTGGTACGAACCAGATCCGAGCCGCCGAGTACCTCCAGCACGTCGAAGACGGAGGCGCCGATCGGGATCACCCTGGGCTGGTCACCGAGGCGACTGGCGCTGCGGTTGGCATGCAGCGCGTGCCCGTAGGGACCGGTCACCGCCAACAGGAACCGGTTGCGGTCGATGGTCGACATCGGCCGCTCGGCATCGTCGAGCAGGACCACGCTGTTGACCAGGGGAGCGGCGGCCAGCGCGGCGCGGACCTCCTCGGCGGTGGCCGACAGCGGCAGCGTGGTCGCCGGATGCATCAGCTCGGTGACGCTCGGGCCAACCCGGCGTTCGGCCGGGGTGGCCGGCTCGGGCGGCAGCGTCTCCGAGGACGGCGGCGGGGTGATCGTGGCGCGCACCGCGGGCCTGCGCCTGGCCGGATGCAGCGCCTCGCCCTGCGCGGTACCGACCCCGAGCGCGTGCAGCGCGGCCAGTTGTTCGGTGGAGCGCACCCCGTCGGCGATCAGCTGGGTGTTGGTGCGCACGCACAGCTGCCCGATCGCCTCGATCGTGGCCTTGTCACGCGGATTGGTCAGTACGTCGGAGATGATCGCCCGGTCCAGTTTGACGATCTCGATGTCCGGCGACGTCAACAGGGTCAGCGGCAGGTCGCTGTCGCCGACACCGTCCAGGGCCACCCGGAAACCGACCTCGCGCAACAGGTCGATACCGCGCAGCAGGGCTTTGCGGCGCACCGACGCGAACGGCGGATTGAGTTCGATGACCACATCGGCGGGACGGCGGCCGGTCGCCCGCAGCATCTCGATGACCGGCCCCAGCGCGACATGCGCCCGTGCCGCCGAGATCGCGAGCAGGTTGACGTGCAGTGGCAGCATCAGCTGGTGTTCGGCGGCGCACTCCAGCGCCAGCACCACCAGGCCGTAGTCGGTCGGGGTGAGCTGCCCGGTATCGGCCGCGGTGCGCAGCAGTTCGCGCGCGCCACCGTGCGGTGGTCGGGCCAACGCCTCCACCGCAACCACACCGCCGGTGCGCAGGTTGAACATCGGGGCAAAGGCGATGTGCACGTCATCCAACAACGCGGGCACCCCCCCATCGTGCCTGGCGTCGCGCGGTAGCGAAACAGGGGTTCACCTGGTGTTCACAGACTGCCGCCAAGATTCACCGGAATGGCATCTCACTCACTCCACCGTACCAAGGTGGACTCGGGGAAATGTTGACTCAACGTCAACAAGCCGTCGTGGTGCCGGGATGGCGGGCCGCGTCGGGCTGTCCACCCAACGGTGGACAGTCGCCTTCCACCGGTCGACGGTCACCATCCCGCCGGCACGGAGGCGAGGATGAGTGGGTGAGCACGATCCAGCCGCGCGGCCCACGCCGGAGCTACGGCGCGGTGGTCGCGGTGGAGGGCGTCGAACTCGCCACGAACCTGGCCAGCAGGCCGACCTGAGCGTGCTGGAGGCCGCAGAGCAATGGGAACACTGCACGCCCGCGTTGGCGGTTCTCGGGTAGAGCCTGACAGGCTTGGTCCCGTGCCCGCCGACCCTCCGCCGGACCGCCCGGCGCAACAGCCGACCGGCCCGGCCCGGTCGACCGGGCCGGGCCGGTCGACCGGGCCGGGCGTCATGCCCAAGGACGTCGACGACGGGTACTTCTCACTGACCAAATGGGACGCCTACTTCGCCATCATCGGGGCGATGGGCGTGGTACTCGCCTGGACGACCGGCGTGCCGACCCGGACCGATCGGATCGTGGCCACCGGGCTGATCTTCGTACTCGTCGCCTGGTGGCTGGGTTATGGCAGGCGCGGGTATGCCCGGTTTGAGCGGAGCACCCGGCACGGCATCGGCTACCTCGCCGGTGCGTTGGTCGTGCTGATCCCGCTGGTGTACCTTGCCCCGTTCTGTTCCTGGATGCTGTTCAGCCTCAGCCCGCAGATCTTCCTGGTGATCGAGGAGAACGTGCTCGCCGGCATCGTCGCCTCGGTGTTCAACCTGGTCCCGGCCGTGGTCATCCTGGCGACGCAGGGCACGAACAGCGATTTCTGCGAAGAACTCGCGGTCGGCCTCGGGGTCACGGGCATCTCCGTCCTGATCGACTCGGTGACCGAGCGGATCTCCCGGCAGAGCGCGGAGCGGGCGGTGCTGATCGGGCGGCTGGAGGCCATTCAGGAACAGGTCGCCGAGCTGTCCCGGCAGGCCGGGATACTCACCGAACAGGTCCGGCCGCGCATCGGCGGGCCGGACCGTCCTTCAGGCGACCGCTCAGACGCTGAGGCGGTCCAGGCGCCGCTGGGTTGGCCAGCGGACGTTGGTCGCCCAGCCGAACTTCTCGAACAGCCAGATCAGCCGGGCGGAAATGTCGATCTGACCGCGCTGCACACCGTGCCGGGCACAGGTCGGGTCGGCGTGGTGCAGGTTGTGCCAGGACTCACCGAAGGACAGGATCGCCAGCGGCCAGAAGTTCGCCGAGCGGTCCCGCGCGGCGAACGGGCGCTCGCCGAACATGTGGCAGATGGAGTTGATCGACCAGGTCACGTGGTGCAGCACGGCGATCCGGACCAGGCCGCCCCAGAACAGACCGGTCAGCGCGCCCCACCAGGACAGCGTGGCGACGCCGTCGATCAGTGCCGGCACGGCGAGACTAGCCAGTGCCCACCAGATGAACTGGCCGTCGACCCGCTGGATGTCGCGGTCGGCGACCAGGTCCGGGGCGAAGCGCTCACGGTTGGTCAGGTTGCGGTCGAACAGCCAGCCCAGGTGGGCGTGCCAGAAGCCCTTGGCCAGCGCGGCCGGCGAACTGCCGAAGCGCCACGGCGAGTGCGGGTCGCCGTCACGGTCGGAGAAGGCGTGGTGGCGACGGTGGTCGGCGACCCATCCGGTGGTCGTGCCCTGGAAGGCCAGGTTGCCCGCGACGGCCAGGGCCACCCGCAGGGGCCGGTTCGCCTTGAACGAGCTGTGGGTGAAGTGCCGGTGGAAACCGACGGTCACGCCGAGTCCGGTGATCAGGTACATGCCGATGGCCACACCGGCATCCACCCAGTTAAGCCCCCAACCCCAGGCAAACGGGATCGCCGCGATCAGCGCGCTCAGCGGAATGATCACGAAGGCGATCACCAGAAGCTGTTCCACGCCGCTGCGTCGGCCCGTCATCATCGGCTTGGGGGAACCGCTGACCTCGTCGGCTTCCGTTTCTCCTTCTCGGACAGCCAACGGGGAGGCGATTGGGGGCATAGAGCACGTCCTCACGTGTCGGGGCGACTCGCTCGGGCGGGCAGCCAGAGCGTTCGGGGGGAGGAGAATCGACCTCGTCGTCGCCGACGCAAGGTTACACCTACAAGTTGTAGGTACATACTGAGGTCAGTGATTCGCCGGGCTATCGGGCGGGCCGACCGAAGAAGTCTCTGGTCGAATGGGTCAACCATATACGCCCATTCTGAGATTACCCTGAGACTCCCCCGTGATCCGCACCGGGTCGATCCGATGGCGATTTTTCGTGGTCGGCCGCGTGCGCGGGGAGTATCCGCCCGGTAGGCGATTTCCCTTGGCTGACCAGAAGGTGTTCGTAGCCGGGTCGGCGAGTGGTTGGCTTTGACAACTAAATTGTTGGTCGTCCAGTGGTCGAATTGGGCACGTCAATGAGTGGTACTCGCACTATTGACGGAACCGATTTGATGTGTATCAATCCGACTTCGGTCCGCGTATCGCAGCAAATTTATCTGTGTATTGCAGCGAATATTCGGACAAAGGTGAACTCGATTTCCGCGTGCTCGGCATCCTGACCGGGCGGCTCGCCGGACATCAACCGGTCGGTCGGAGGCGTTACCGTGCACCTCATGCACGAAACCGAGCCGCAGACCCGCACGGCGCGGCGCTGGCAGCCGCCGGCCGCACCATCATCGGCGATCGGTCCGTCCTCGGCGGCCCGACACGGGGGACAGGCGGCCGGCTCGGGGGACCTGGCCGGCTCGGGGGATCTGGCCGGCTCGGGGGATCTGGCGGCCAACCCGTTCCGGATCGACCGGGACCGGGTGGCCAGCTCGCCGTTCTTCGCCCGCCTCGCCGGGGTGACCCAGGTGGTCAGCCCGACCGGCTCCGGACTGCTGCTGCACAACCGGCTCACGCACAGTCTCAAGGTGGCCCAGGTGGCCCGCGCCATCGCCGAACGGCTGACCGCGGACGCGGACTCCGCCCTGCTGCTGGACAAGCTCGGCGGCTGCGATCTCGATGTGGTCGAGGCCGCCGCGCTCGCGCACGATCTGGGCCATCCGCCGTTCGGCCACCTCGGCGAGGAGGTACTGGACCGGCTCGCCCGGCACCGGTTCGGCCTGCCGGACGGCTTCGAGGGCAACGCGCAGTCCTTCCGGATCGTCACCACCACCGACACCAGGGGCGTGCGCGGCATCGGTCTGGACCTGACCGCCGCTGTTCGGGCCGCGCTGCTGAAGTACCCGTGGACCCGCCTGCGTCATCCGCGACCGCACCCCAGCGAGATGGCGGTACCGCCACGCGGCGCGACCGAGCCGCCGGAGGCGCCCGGCACCGGATCGGCGAAGTTCTCCGCCTACGTGACCGAGATCGTCGACCTGGAACAGGCCCGGGCGGTCTTTGCCGGCCGGGTCGAGCCCTGGCAGCAGACCGTCGAGGCGTCGGTGATGGATACCGCCGACGACATCGCGTACGCCATCCACGACCTGGAGGACTTCCACCGGGTCGGGGTCCTCCAGCACGCCACCGTCGCCGCCGAACTCAGCAGCTGGCGCGGCCACGCGGCCGAACTGGCCCGCGTCGAGGAGGCCGAGCTGGCCGCCCAGTCGCGGCTGCCCGGCCGGTCACTGGAGTCGATGCGCCGACGGTTACGGGCCAAGGATTCCTGGATCTTCGACGCCGACGGCTTCACCGAGGCCGTGGACCTGGTGCGCGCCGAACTGGTGGACGGCCTGCTCGCGGTGCCGTTCGACGGTTCGGTGGAGGCCGAGCAGTCCGTCGCCCGGTTCTCCACCCGCTGGACCACCCGGCTCGCCGACGGCGTCGGGGTCAGCGCCG
>CAJCJE010000281.1 GCA_903970565.1 Candidatus Melainabacteria bacterium
GCACGGGCAGCCGCCCGATCGGCTGGTCCGGGTGCGCGGTGCCCTCGGTCAGCAGCGTGATCCAGCTCGCCGCCAGCCGCCGCACGGTGGCCTCGGTGAACAGGCCGGTATCGTACTCGACCTCCAACGCCATGCCATTGCCGTCGTCGGACACCGACCAGATCAGGTCGAACTTGGCCGTGCCGGTGTCCACCGGCAGCGGACTGCCGGTCAGGGTGTCCCAGCGGACTCCGCCGCCGGACCCACTGTGCAGGCCGAACACCACCTGCACGAGGGGCGCGTGGTCCATCGGTCGGTCGGTGAGCAGCCGGTCCACGACGGACTCGAACGGGGCCTCCTGGTGGGAGAGGTCGGCCAGCACGTCGTCGCGCACCTGGGCGGCGAAGGCGCCGAAACCGGTGTCCGGCTCCGGCCGCAACCGCAGAGCCACCAGGTTGACGAAGTAGCCGACCACGTCCTCCAGTTCGATCCGGTCGCGGCCGGCGACCGGCGAACCGATGACCAGGTCGGCCAGCCCGGTGTGCCGGTGCAGCGTGGCCGCGAGCCCGGCCAGCAGCACCGGGTAGGCCGTGGCGCCGATCCGCTGGGCCAGTTCCCGCACCCCGGTCACCAGTTCGGCGGGCAGCGCCACCCGTGCGGTCGCCCCCTGCCGCGCGGTCACCGTCGTCCTCGGCCGGTCGGCCGGCAGGTCCAGCACCGAGGGGGCACCGGCCAGCCGTTGCTCCCAATAGGACAGTTCGGCCGCCGCGTACTCGCCGGTGAAGCGTTCCCGTTGCCAGGCAACGTAATCCGCGAACTGCACGGGATCAGCGGCCAGCTCGGGCGAGCGCTGTTGCCGCGTCGCGGTGTACACCTCGGCCAGTTCCTGCTCGAAGACCCGCAGCGACCACTCGTCCCAGACGATGTGGTGGATCACCACGATCAGGTCGGTGACGTCGTCGGCCAGCCGGACCAGCGTCGCCCGCAGCAGCGGGCCCGTGGTCAGGTCGAACGGGGTCGCGGCGGCAGCGGCGAGCAGCGCGGCGGCCTCGGCGGCCGGGTCAGCGGCGGCCCGCACGTCGTGGCTCTCCCACGGCACGCTCAGTTCCGGCCGGATCACCTGGCGCGGTTCGCCGTTCACCGAGGTGAACACGGTGCGCAGCGCATCGTGCCGGCCGACGACGGTGTTCAGCGCGGTGTCCAGCGCGGCATGGTCCGGTTCGCCGTGCAGGCGCAGCGCCCACGGCACGTTGTAGACGGCGGTGCCGGGCGCCCAACGGTCGAGGAACCACAGGGCGCGCTGTCCCGGCGACAACGGTGCGCTGGTGGCGTGGGTACGGGTGATCGGTGTCCAGGTACTCGTCATGTCAGTTCCCCGTCACGTCGACAGCGGTGGCCGCGCGGACCCAGCCGGCCTCGGTGGTCTCGGTCAGCCGGGCCACGGCCTCGGCCCGGGCGTTGAGGTACTCCGGTGCGCCCGCGCCGCCGATCTCCCGCGCCAGCGCCGCGAC
This sequence comes from Candidatus Melainabacteria bacterium, assembly GCA_903970565.1. GTDB lineage: Bacteria > Actinomycetota > Actinomycetes > Mycobacteriales > Pseudonocardiaceae > CAJCJE01. The sequence continues at coordinate 1,491 of CAJCJE010000281.1, forward strand.
CGTCCTGGCCCGCATCACCGTGGCCATCGGCACGTCGACCCGCAGCGCGGCGATGATCCTGGCCCTGGCCCGCAACGCGGTCAGCGAACCGCCGCCCGAGGCGAACAGATCCTGGGTCCGTCCCACTTCGGGCAGGCCGAGCACCAACGACCACACCCGGCCGATCACCTGCTCCAGCGGGCCGTGCGGGCCATCCGAGGCGGTGCGTCCCCAGTTCGGGCAGGAATCCGCCGCGGGCAGCGCGGCCCGGTCGGTCTTGCCGTTGTGCGACAACGGCACCTCGGCCAGCCGCAGCAGGCGGGCGGGCAGCATGTAGTCGGGCAGCACGGCCGAAAGATGCGCGCGCACCTGCTCGGCGTCCGGCTCCGGCACACCTGCGGCGGGCACCACATAGGCGTCCAGCCGTCGGTCCGCACCGTCCGGCACGACCCGCACCACCGCCTGCGCGACAGCGGGATGGCTGCGCAGCGCGGTTTCGATCTCGCCGAGTTCCACCCGGTAACCGCGGATCTTGACCTGGTCGTCGATGCGGCCCAGGTACTCAAGGGCCCCGTCGCGTCGGGTGCGCACCAGGTCACCGGTGCGGTAGAGGCGACCACCGCCACCCGTCGGGTCCGGCACGAAACGGTCGGCGGTCAGCCCACCGCGTCGGATGTAGCCACGCGCCAGCACGACCCCGCCGATGTGCAGTTCGCCGGGCTGCCCGTCGGGCACCGGGCGCAGCCACTCGTCCAGCACACGCACGGTCACGCCGCTGATCGGGTGGCCGATCGGCACCGGTGTCTCGGCGACCGCCGGATCGCAGCGCCACGCGGTAACGTCCACGGCCGCCTCGGTGGGGCCGTAGAGGTTGTGCAGCTCACCGGGCATCCTGCGGTGGAACTCGCGGACCAGGTCGCTGCCCAGTTCCTCACCGCTACAGATCGTGCGGCGCAGCGTGGCGCAGGCGGACGGATCACCATCGGCGAGGAACGCCGCCAGCGCGGCCGGCACGAAGTGCACGGTGGTCACCTCGTGTTCGGCGATCAGCGCACCGAGGTGGGCCGGGTCGCGGTGGCCGCCCGGCGCGGCGAGCACCAGTCGGGCGCCGGTGATCAGCGGCCAGAAGAACTCCCACACCGACACGTCGAACCCGGCCGGGGTCTTCTGCAGGACGGCGTCCCCCGCGTCGAGGCCGAACCGCTCCTGCATCCAGCACAACCGGTTGACGATGGCGCGGTGGGTGTTCACCACGCCCTTGGGGCGTCCGGTGGAACCCGAGGTGAAGATCACGTACGCCGGCTGGTCCTGGTGCTGCGCCAGCGTCTCGAATCGCTGCTCGTCGTCCGCGATGTCGAACCCGGCCACGGTGATCTCCGGCGGCGCCGCCAGGTCACCGTGGCTGAGCACGATCGACGTGCCGCTGTCGGCGATCATCATCGCCAGTCGCCCGGCCGGCAGTTCCGGGTCCAGCGGCAGGTAGGCGGCGCCCGCCTTGAGCACGGCGAGCAGGCCGACGACGAGTTCCGGACAGCGCCGGGTGTGCACACCGACAACGGTTTCCGGGCCCACGCCGAGCGCCCGCAGGCCACCGGCGAGTCGGTCGGCGGCGGCGGCGAGTTCGGCGTAGGTCAGCCGGTGCTCGCCGGAGATCAGGGCGACGGCGTCCGGCGTGCGCCAGACCTGCTCCTCCACCAGGTGGTGCAGCAGCCGCGACCGGTTCAGTCCCTGCGGTCGCGCGGTCGCAACGGCGTCCGCCTTGCTGGTCACAGAGGTGGTCATCTCAGCTTTCCTCCACGTTGAGTTCGGTGACCATGCGGATCCAGTCCGCGTCCGGCAAATCGGGCAGTGCACTGATCGCGGTCGCCCGTGTCCGGACCGGCACCGGATCGGTGAGGCCGGACTCGATCTCGGCGGCGAGACCGGCGACCGTGCGGCACCGGAAAAGGACCGGCACGGGTACGTCCACCCGCAGCGCGACGCCGATCCTGGCCCGCGCCCGCAGGGCGTTGAGCGAATGCGCCCCGATCTCGAACAGATCCTGACTCGGGTCCACTGCGGACACTCCGAGGGCGAGCGCCCACGCGGTGCCGATCACCAGTTCCACCGCCCCGCGCTCGGCGGTGCCGGGGGTCGCGGTCGCGAGTTCCAGCGCCGGGCAGGTGTCCGGATCGGGCAACGTCCTGCGGTCCACCTTTCCGTTGTGCGTCAACGAGATTGACTCGACCCGAAGGAAGCGCGCCGGGATCAGGTAGCCCGGCAGCCCGGACAGGTGCGCCCGCAGTTGCGCGACACTGGGCGCGGGCTCCCCGTTCAGCACCAGGTAGGCATTGAGCCGCCGGTTGCCACTGGAGTCCACATCGGACCCCACTGCGGCGGCGGTCACGGCCGGGTGGGTGCGCAGCGCGGCCTCCACCTCGCCGGGCTCGACCCGGAATCCGCGAATCTTCACCTGGTCGTCGGTGCGGCCCAGGTACTCCAGGTCCCCGGTCGCGTTGCGCCGGCCGAGGTCGCCGGTGTGGTAGAGCAGCCCGGTACCGGCGGGGTCCGGCTCGAACCGGGCGGCGGTCTGTTCAGGACGGTCGAGGTAGCCCGCGGCGACGGCCGGGCCGCCGACACAGATCTCACCGACCTCCCCCGGCGCGGCCGGCCGGCCCCGCTCGTTGAGCAGGTACACCCGGCGGTCGCCGATCTCCCGTCCGATCGGGATGGTGCCCTCGGCCACGTCCGCCTCGGTGACCACCCGCGCGGTCACGAACGCCGTGCACTCCGAGGGCCCGTACCCGTTGACCAGCCTGGTTTCCGGTGCCGCGCGCAGCGCCGCCGCCACCGTGCGCACCGGCAGCGCCTCTCCGGCGACGACCACGACAGGCAGGTCGCGCAGTGACTCCGGCGCGAGTTCGGCCACCGCGTTGAACGCCGCCGTCGCCAGGAACAGCACGGTGACCCGGTGCCGGCGAGCCGACTCGACCACGGCGAGCGGATCGCCCGCCGGTCCGGTGTGCACGACCACCCGACCGCCCGACAGCAACGCCGGGAAAACGTCGATCAGGTGCATGTCCCAGGACAACGCGGAGTGCATCAGGGTCACCGAACCGGGGCCCCAGGTCGCGTAGTCCACGCCGGTGAAGAAGCCCGGAATCGCCCGATGCGGCACCAGGGTACCCTTCGGTCTTCCGGTCGAACCGGACGTGTAGGGCAGGTAGAACAGGTCCTCCGGGTCACTGTCGACCTCGGGGGCGACGGCCGACCGAGCGGCGATCATGGCGGCGTCGCGGTCGAGGGACAGTTCGGTGGCCGAGGTGACCTGCCACCGCTCGGTGCCTTCGGTGACCACGACCCTCGGGTTCGTCTCCCCCGCGATCAGCGCCAGCCGTTCGGCCGGCAGCGAACCGTCCATCGGCACATAGGCCGCACCCGCCTTGAGCACGCCCAGCATGGCGACCACGTACCGGGCCGACCGGCCCAGCCGCAGGCCGACCAGGTCACCACGCCGCACCCCGAGCTCGACCAGCGCATTGGCCAACCGGTTCGCCTCGGCGTCGAGTTGGGTGTAGGTCAGCTCGGCAATGCCCGGCTCGCACAGGGCGGGTTCGTCGGGGCTGCGCCGCACCTGCTCGGCGAACAGCTCGTGCACCACGTGGCCACCGATCGGCCCGGCCGCCGACGACCTGGCCGGCAGCGAGGAATCCGACGCTGCCGACAGCGGGCCGACCCGCTGGCCCGGAACGAACACCGGGGACACCGGCAGCAGCGCGGCGACGGGCTGGTCCGGGGCGGGCACCGCGGTGCGCAGTACGTCGATCCAGTCGGCGAGCAGCGCGGCCACCGTCGACTCGTCGAACAGCGCGGTGCGGTACTCCACCACTCCGTGTACCCGCGCCGATTCCTCGGTGATCTGCCACATCAGGTCGAACTTGGCCGTTCCGGTCGGCACCAGCCGGCGAACTGCGGCGATCTCACCGAGCCGCAGTTCGCCGGCACTGTGCTGGTGCATCTCGAAGGCGACCTGCACCAGCGGGGTCCGGTCCAGTGGCCGCGCGGTCAGCACCCGGTCCACGACCAGTTCGAACGGGGTGTCCTGATGCGCCAGGTCGGCCAGCACGTCATCGCGGATCGCGGCCAGCAGTTCGCGGAAGGTCGGCTCGCCCGGCACCGACAGCCGCAATGCCACCAGATTGACGAAGTACCCGATCAGGCCGCTCAGTTCCGGCCGGTCCCGGCCGGCCACCGGAGCCCCGACCACCAGGTCCGACTGGCCGGTGCGAGCACGCAGCACGACCGCGAACGCGGCGAGCAAGGTGACGTAGGGGGTGGTGCCCTCGGCACGGGCCAGCCGGCGAATCCCGTCCAACAGGCCGTCGGGCAGTGCGAAGGGCACCGTCGCACCCGATGGTCCAGTTCGGCCGGTCGCGGCCGGTCCAGCGGAAGGTCCAGTTCGGCCGGCGCACCGACCAGCCTGGTGGCCCAGTAGTCCAGCGCCGGGTGCCCGGCCGAGCCGGCGAACCGGCCGCGCTGGGCGGCGGCGTACTCGGCGTAGGTCGTCGGCAGTGCGGGCAGGTCGGCTTCACGCCCGGCCACACCGGCCCGGTACAACTCGCCGAGTTCCCGTTCCAGCACCGCGAGCGAGCCCTCGTCCCAGACGGTGTGGTGGCACACCAGCACCAGGTCGGCGACGTTCTCGGCCAGGCGCACCAGTTCCGTCCGCACCAGCGGCCCCGCAGCCAGGTCGAACGGCCGGCTGACGATCTCGGCCACCAGCTGCTGTCCCTCGGACTCCTCCGCCCCGCGCAGGTCGTGGACGGTCAGCGGAACGTCCAGCCGCTCGTGCACCACCTGCCGGGGCTCGCCGAACCGCTCCGCGAACGTGGTGCGCAGCGCCGGATGCCGGTCCACGATCGCGACAAGGCAGGACCGCAGCAGCGGCAGGTCCACCGGGCCGGTCAGCCGGAACGCCCACGGCACGGTGTAGGTCGACGTGCCGGGAGCCCAGCGGTCCAGGAACCACAACGACTCCTGCGCGAAGGACAGCGGCACCTCACCCGCCACCGACTCCGCCACCGGCACGGTCACCGGGTCCGGGGCGTCGCTGGCGGTCAGCTCGTCCAGGGTGGCGGCGAGCGCGGTGAGCGTCGGTGCGCCGAAGACCGCCTGCGGGTCGACCGAGGGCCCGAATCGCTGCATCAGCTCGGCGGTCAGTCGCAGCGCGGCCAGCGAGTCACCGCCCAGAGCGAAGAAGTTGTCGGCGCGGCCGACCTCCTCGACGGCGAGCATGTCCGCCCAGATCGTCGCCAGCAGCCATTCGGTCGGCGTGCGCGGCGCCTCGCGGTCGGCCCTGGATTCGAGCCGGGGCGCGGGTAGCGCGGCGTGGTCGACCTTGCCGTCGCGGGTCAGCGGGAGTTCCGCGAGCAGCACGACGGCCAAGGGCACCAGGTGCGCGGGCAGGGTCGCGGCGAGGTATTCGCGCAGTTCGTCCGGGCCGGCCTGCGGCGCGACGGCGTACCCGACCAGCACGGTGCGGCCCGCACCGTCGTCGCGGGCGTCCACCGCGCAGGTACGAACGGCCGGATGCTGTTGCAGGACATGGCGGATCTCGCCCGGTTCCACCCGGAAACCACGGATCTTCACCTGCTCGTCGACCCGGCCGAGGAAGCGCAACATGCCGTCCTCGGAGCGGATCACCCGATCACCGGTGCGATACATCCGGCCGCCCGCGACACTGCTGAACGGGTCCGGCAGGAAGCGGTCGGCGGTCGCGGCCGGGTCGCCGTGGTAGCCGATCGCCAGCAGCAGGCCACCCAGGTAGAGCTCGCCCGGTGTGCCGTCCTGGACCGGACACAGTGCCTCGTCCAGCACGTAGGCCGCGCGGTCCCCGACCGGCCGCCCGATCGGCACGTCTCCGCGCCCCCGCGCGTCGTCCAGGTCCGGCAGCGAAACCGGGTACGTGGTCGCGGTGATCACGCTCTCGGTGGGCCCGTAGGCGTTCACCAACGCGACGCCCGGCAGGTGACGCAGCCACGCTCTGGCCGCCGAAGGGGACAGCCGGTCGCTGCCGGACACCACCAGCCGCAGGCTCGCCAGCCCCGCCTGTGCCTGTTCCCCCAGCCGCGCGGCGAACTCGTTGGCATAGCCCGCTGGCAGGTTCGCCACGGTGACGGCGTTGCGCCGGACCAGGTCGGCCAGCGCCGCGAAGGACGGCACCTCGGTACCGCGCAGCACCAGCGCCGCACCTACCGAGAGGGTGGCGAGAACCTGTTCGATCGCGACGTCCACATGCGGCGCGGAGAACTGCAACACTCGATCCTGGGAGGTCAGTCCGAATCGGGCAGCGATGGCGGCCACGTGCCCGCGCAGCGCTTCCCGTGACACCGCAACGCCTTTGGGCTTGCCGGTGGTACCGGAGGTGTGCAGCAGGTACGCGATCCCGGCCGCGTGGCGATCGACCTTCTCGGGGCCGCGCACCTGGTCCAGCCGGTCCAGCACCAGCGCACCGGGCTGCCGGGCCAGCACGCCCTCGCGGTGCTGGCGCGGCGCGGCCGGGTCCAGCGGGAGGTAGCAGCAGCCCGCGGCCAGCACGCCGACCAGCGCGGTCACCACGTCCAGTCGGTCGGTCAACGCCACGGCCACCGTGCTGCCCGGCAAGGCGCCGCCTGCCTGCAACAACACCGCCAGCGCACCGGCCCGCTCGGCAAGCTCGGCGTAGGAAAGGGCTTTGCCCTCGTGCCGCACCGCGAGGTCGTCCGGGGCACCGCCGAGCAATTCCGTACGCAATGCCATCACCACCGATCCTCCCGGCGGTCCCAACCACCTGGAAGTGCACGCACGTAGGCGTGAGCGCATAACCGTGACACTGTGAACTCCTGTTTGCGGACGGCAGGGAACTCCGCACATCCGTATTTGGACGCACGGAACAATGACTTATCGCATAACGGTCGGAGTATGGCGACGGGCAGGTTTCACACTCGATCGCATACCCTATTTAATAGGGTATGCGATCGAGCAGGTTCCGGCGATACAGGCCATCAAGAAGATCGACTCTTCTCCGCGGATCGAACCTGGCCGGACCAAAGCGACTATACATAGATCGTCACCATGCACCAGGCGAACCCTGCCCCGGAAACGGGGATCATGTCACCCGAAAAGCCGTATACGTACAGCCTCTATCAGCCAAAACTCATCAGCTATGACTTGAATCACAAGATCGACAATTCGCATCCTCGCTTTAGGTGACGACCGGAAACCGTAAAGCCGAGACGGCGTTTCCCCACCCAGTGCGCGATCGGACAGCCGCCGAGACATCACCCGAAACGCTGGAACCGGCGAGGCGACAGCGGCCCACACCAGCGGAAACAACTATTGAAATACTTTATCGGCGCGGAGCCGTAGCAGCGGCGCCATGTCACTCCGGCATCGCCGGCAGACCGGTCCGGCGACCACCCTGTTCGGGAATGAGCCAGACGACTTGGCCGCAAAACCGAAGACCATCCTCACCGCGCACCCAACATTCTTTCGTTGCACCTACCGAATTCCGAAGACATCCACCACTACCAAGATGAGTATTTTCGCGACGCGAGTTCCCTATTACGCCAGCCGCATCTCGTGATCATGGTCCGGTAGTTCTCGATCTGGTGCTGGAGTCCAGGATGACGTGCGTGGCTGCGTCTGGGGGTCACGGTGGCGCGCGGTCGACCGCTGCCGGCCGGAGCGTTCACGACCGCGCGGGCGGATCGACCGGTCGCCAAGGCGCCGCCAGCAGTATGACGACGCCGGTCTACCGGTCATGGCGCGAAAGGGTTACGCAGGTACGACTGGGCGGTCGCTTCGCTGTCGACGATCGGCGGACACGCGCCCGACGGCTGACCTGACCGTGCCGCAGCCGGGCAGAGCGACCAGTGCGCTCGATGTTTCCACGAGGACGAGTTCCGGTTCGCCCACCAGTTCCCCCAGGGCGGCCACGCCCCCGAGGCACTGCGCCGGTACATGGACCAGCCGCACTGGTTGTACCTGGCCACGTTCGCCGACGGCGCCACCAAAGTCGGCACCGCGGCCGAGCCGCGCAAGCAATCCCGCCTCGACGAACAGGGCGCCCTGTTCGCCACGTACCGGACCAAGAGCCCGAACGGCCACGCAGTGCGCCACCTCGAAGACGCCCTCAGCCACGACCTACACGTGCCTCAAACGGTCCGGGCCGCGACGAAGCTCAAGGCGCTGGCCAACCTGACCGACCTGTCGGGCGCGAGCACGAACCACGACCACCACGTCACCTGAGGTTCCCCCGAACAGTGGACAGATCGTCAAGCAGCTTTCGCTGCACCTGTCAGGGACTGCTCATACAGTAAGTGGCATTGACCCTAGTAGGACTTTGTTATTTCGTTATGGTGGTCGTTGATGGCAGGCGGGGCATCGGCCACTCCAGGTAGCCAGAAGCACCTGGATCTCCGTGAGGACCTTGTAGAAAGTCAGGCCGCCCCAACTGCTTTTGGGTGGG
>CAJCJE010000282.1 GCA_903970565.1 Candidatus Melainabacteria bacterium
CTCGTTGAGGCCGAGCATGTCGACGAACTGCTCGTACTCTTCGATGGAGGAAGCATGCCGGCGCAGGCGTCGCCGAGCTTTTTCTTCCGTCTCCGGCGCCAGCTGGCGGAGCGCGAGCAACGCGATCTTGCGCTGAGTGTCTTCGTTCTCGCGGACCGTGCGCGCCTTGACGATCCTGCTCTCGTGGTTCAGGCGGGGCATGACGAAGCCTGCTGGCCGGTGCGGTGCATCAGAAACCCTTGCGGTGTAGGTGGCCAGCCGATGTGGCTCACGGCAGGCACTTGCGGGCATGGTGATGGTCGAAGGCAGTCCGAGAGTCCGGGGTGTAGGTGACGTCGACGTAGCAACGTCCGTCCTCACCCAGAGCCAGGTGCTCGGCGATGATCTCCAGGAGAATGTCTCCGTGGCAGTGCGGGCACGCCTGGACAGCCCGGCCAATGAGGCTGGACATGAAGTGTGCGGTCCTCTCAGACGCTGGGCGGAGCCAACGGCGGCGCGGCGGCGTTTTCGGGGGTCATGGCTTCATGGCCCCGGTAGGTGCAGACCAAAAAGACCCAGCCTGGCTCGGTCGGGAAGTGGGACAGTTCGTAGCCAAAGGCCATCGCCAGCAGGTCGACCTGCGGCAGGAGCGCGGTGGGGGCGTACATCGGAACTTTCGGATGTCGCAGGGAGAACCGCGTGAACAGCACACCGACCTCGTAGCCAGCCGTGTACGCATCGTCGTCGTAAGGTCCTCCGTTGCTCACCAACGCGACGTGACGGACCGGGCTGTGCTGGTTGCTGCGTGTCATAGTTTTGTTTCCCCCGCAACGAAATCGGATTGAGTTGGCAAGTTCTGTAGTCAACGCTGGGGTCCCCAGCGGCCGAAGGGGTCGAGCACCCCACCGTCCTTGCAGGCCGCGAACAGCGCGTGCCGCGTGGCATCGCGAGCGTGCCGTGGGTAGGCGTTGGTGATATCGAGCAGGCCAGCGGCGGCCAGCCGAGTGTTGGTGGCCCAGGGTTTGACGGCGCTGGCCGGTCGACTCCGAAGGACGGCGGGCGATCCGTCAACGGTGTGCAGCGTTGACGCCATGACCGTGACCACCCCGATGATCTCCCGCGTGATCTCGGCTGCTGCTGCATCGGCAGAGCGTGCGGCACGTGTGCCGACCACGAAGGACTCGATCGCGACGAGCAACACAGTGTTCTTCGGCCGTTCGGCGATCCATTGGCGCACGATGAGCAGCGCGGTATTCGGGGTGGCCTGAGCAAGCTCTGGGTCCTGGTGCTCAAGGGGGAAACGTTCAGGCGGCAACCACCGGACGAGTCCTGTCGTCATGCCGGGGTCGATCCCGATCGCGCACACGCTGGTCACTGGTCACCTTCTTTCGTCCGCCGAGGAGCGTCGACACGATTCTTCGATCTTGAACAAGGTCGGCAAGTTGGCCGGCCTTGTCATGGAGTGCGGCGCGGATACGCGAATCGACTGTGTCCGCTGCGATGATGTCAATGATCTCTATCGCGGCGTGCCGTTCACTTCCCAGCCGATGACAACGATCTTCAGCCTGCAACGACTCCACCAGCGACCACGGCCTCTGCAAGAAGACAACCGTGTTCGCGGCCGTCAAGGTCAGCCCGACCCCTCCAGCTCCGGTGGTGACGCACAGTACGGCGAGTGTACCGGCTTGGAACGCACTAATGCTAGATGTGCGCACAGTTGCGGTCTGTCCACCAACGACACACCCAACGCGATATCCGACCGCGCTCAGCTGGTCCGCTGCGATTCGGATCAGCTGGGCTGACGATGCGAACACCACGGTCTGCTGACCTGGCCGTTCCGCGAGGATGTCCAGCAGGACATCGACTTTCCAGCTCGGGGCACGCAGCGCCACGGCGTAGTGTGGTCGGTCCAGCCCCGTCTCCTCGTCACGTTCCATGGCGACGGTGATGTCCGCAGCGGCACAGGCCAACTGGTTGAGGCGGACGAGCTGACTCAAGACATCCATCACCGGCAGGTCGCTACCGTTCGGCAACTGTGCGAGCATGTCGCGCGCCAAGGTGTCGTAGGCGGTGCGCCATTCGCGCGGGAGGTCCACGATCCGGGTCGTGTAGACCTTGGGTGGCAGTTCTGCGAGCACGTCGGCCTTGGCGACGCGGCGCATCCTGCCGTAGAGCGACAGGCGCAGCTCGGCTTCGGCGCTAGGGTCCAGGCCGATGCAGTCGACGCCGTAGTCACGCGGTGCGGTCAGGCAGTAACGGTCGACCCAGCGTTCGCGCGACGGCCACGCTTGCGGGTCCATCATGTCCAGCACGGGCCAGAGATCGGCCGGTGAATGCGTGATGGGCGTGCCTGAGAGCCCGACGAACGTGGTCGCCCGGTGAGCGAGCTTGCGCGCGGCTTGGGTTTGCTGTGCCTTCGGGTCCGCGAGGACATGGTGTTCGTCGTAGACGACGGTGGCGGCTGCCAACTTGACCAGCGGCGAACGTTTGCTTCGGACATCGATTCGCATCGTCGCGTAGCTGGTGACGAACACGTCGGCGTTACTGTGCAGCAGCTCCTGTCGGCCGGGCCCCCGCCACTCCACCACACGCCACTGGGGGCACCAGGTGGTGACGTGCTCGATCCAGGAGTGGATCACCGATGCCGGGCAGACCACCAGGATCGGGCGCACGGGCTGGCCGTCCTGGTCGCGCTGGGCGAGGCCGAGCAGCGTCGTAACGGTCTTCCCGACACCGGCATCATCTCCGAGGATCACGCGTCCGGCGGCGGCGATCATCCGCGCCCCGGCCAATTGATACGAGCGAGGAACCAGACCGGACGGTATGTCTACGGTTAGAGCCTCCGAAGTGGACCAGTGTCGCCGGTGGGCTGTTACCCACTCGCGTAGACGAGGTCCCAGGGTGAGGAAGGGCCCGAGGCGCGCCGACAGTTGGACCACGGCGGGCCAGGACAGAGGGATCAGCAGCCCGCCGGGCGGTATGGACGGTGTGATCAAGGGAGTGAGGGTTGACAACATCCGCGCCTGCTGGCGTAGGTCATCGGGACTCGCGTCATCGCCAACCGGCAGCAGGATCAGGGTGTCCCGCCGGGAGTTCAGCTCCGTGTACATCGGGATCATGGCGGTGGGGATCAATTCTGTGCGATGTCAACCGGCGTCGTCAGGGGTGCGAGCGGGGCGCACAGCACGAACCAGCCGTCGCTGTGCGCCCTACTGCGCGGTAGCTACTGGCCCTTGGCGGCATCGAGCTGCTGCATGAGGGCCTGCATCTGCGGGCTCAGCGCCGGCAGCCCCGCCGCGGGCTCGGCCACGGGCAACGACGCAGCCGGCGCCTGCTGGCTCTGCTCCGCCGCAGGCATCTGGTAAGGCGGAACCGGCGTCGGTGCGAGGCCCGACTGCGGTTCCAACATGCCCTGCGCAGACGGCCCATACGGTGTTGCGGGCTGCGCCACGGGGGCTGGCTGCGGCAACGGAGCCTGCGGTGCGCCGACAGGACGTTGGTAGATGATCTCCTCGATGTTCGCCGCTCCGCTGTTGGCGAACAGCTGCCGGCGGTCGACGAGCTTGCGGGTGATGATCGCGCCCTGTTCCGGGAGCTTGCCGTCGTAGCCGGCTGCCTGCATCGCAGTGAGCAGGTTTTCGTACGTTCGGCGGTTGACCCACCAGACGGCCTTGCCCTCGGTGAACTCCTGATCGGGCTGGACGAGCATGGGGATCTTGAGTACCAGCTTCGGCTCGCCGGTCCGGAAGAACTGCAACTCCTGGGTCTTCTGGTTGGTCTGCTGCTGGGTGTCTGCGTCGGTTACCTGACGCGCGACGACGCCGGCCACCATCGATCCCAGCGGCCGGTTGTTCCACGACCACGACTTGCCCTCACCCGTCACAGGCTGGCTGAAGTAGTCCCCGAGAGTTCCGGCGACCGGGGCAGGCCGGGGCACCTGGGGAGCAGGCTGCTGACCGTAGTGCTGAGGTTGCTGGCTGTACTGCGGCGGCTGATATGCCGGGTACTGCGGTGCCGGCTGCTGGCCGTACCCCGGCGGTGCGACCAACGGCTGGCCGAACTGCT
>CAJCJE010000283.1 GCA_903970565.1 Candidatus Melainabacteria bacterium
GGGCTCCGGACAGCCCTTCGACCCCGAGCCCCGATTCGACTCGGTGCCGGAGCGGAAATCCGCGCGGTTCCAGCCGGTCGGAAGGCCGACCGGTGACCCGCCCGCCGAGGCGAGTGCGGTCACGCTGGTCGCCGTCGGTGAACAGACCACGCTCGATGTTCCCACCACCCGGACGGCGCGAAAGGGGGAACGGCGAAGTCCGCGAGCGGGCTGACCTGCGTGGAACAGACGTCGGCAACCGCGCTGACCTACGTCGAGCGGGCTTCTGAACAGGGTGAGTCGTCGTTGCGGAGAGCACGGGTCGGGGATAGGTTCGGACTCATTCCGGCCGACCGAGGTACGCGGTCCCACGCCGCGCATCTACGATCGCGGGCATGGCCGAGTTCATCTACACCATGCACAAGGTGCGCAAGGCGCACGGGGACAAGGTCATCCTTGATGACGTCACGCTGTCCTTTCTCCCTGGAGCAAAGATCGGCGTGGTCGGCCCGAACGGCGCCGGCAAGTCGACCGTGCTCAAGATCATGGCAGGCCTGGAACAGGCGAACAACGGCGATGCCATGCTCGCGCCCGGTTACTCCGTCGGCATCCTCATGCAGGAGCCGGAGCTCAACGAGGACAAGACGGTTCTCGGCAACGTCGAGGAAGGCGTTGGGGAGATCAAGCTGAAGCTCAACCGCTTCAACGAGATCGCCGAGAAGATGGCCGTCGACTACTCCGACGAGCTCATGGAGGAGATGGGTTCGCTCCAGGAGGACCTCGACCACGCCGACGCCTGGGACCTCGACTCGCAGCTGGAACAGGCGATGGACGCGCTGCGCTGCCCGCCGCCGGAGGCGGAGGTGCGCAACCTCTCCGGAGGCGAGCGGCGCCGGGTCGCCCTGTGCAAGCTGCTGCTGAGCCGACCCGACCTGCTGCTGCTCGACGAACCGACCAACCACCTCGACGCGGAAAGCGTGCTGTGGCTGGAACAGTTCCTCTCGCAGTATGCCGGCGCGGTTCTCGCCGTCACCCACGACCGGTACTTCCTGGACAACGTCGCCCAGTGGATTCTCGAACTCGACCGTGGTCGGGCGCACCCCTACGAGGGCAACTACTCCACCTACCTGGAAAAGAAGTCGGAACGGCTCGCCGTCGAAGGCAAGAAAGACCAGAAGCTACAAAAACGGCTCAAGGACGAACTCGCCTGGGTTCGGTCCGGAGCAAAAGCCCGCCAGGCCAAATCCAAGGCTCGGTTGGGACGTTACGAGGAAATGGCCAACGAGGCCGAGCGCACCCGCAAGCTCGACTTCGAGGAGATCCAGATCCCGCCGGGACCGCGTCTGGGCACGATCGTGGTCGAGACCAACAACCTGCGCAAGGGTTTCGGCGACCGGGTCCTGATCGACAAACTGGCCTTCGACCTGCCGCGCAACGGGATCGTCGGCGTGATCGGACCGAACGGGGTCGGCAAGACGACGCTGTTCAAAACCATTGTCGGACTTGAACAGCCCGACAGCGGCACGGTGCGGATCGGCGACACGGTCAAGCTGTCCTACGTCGATCAGAACCGAGCAGGAATCGACCCGAAGAAAAACGTCTGGGAGGTGGTCTCCGAAGGTCTGGATTACATCAAGGTCGGACAGGTGGAGATGCCGTCCAGGGCCTACGTGAGCGCGTTCGGCTTCAAAGGACCGGATCAGCAGAAGCCGGCCGGGGTGCTCTCCGGTGGTGAGCGCAACCGCCTGAACCTGGCGCTGACCCTCAAACTGGGTGGCAACCTGATCCTGCTCGACGAGCCGACGAACGACCTGGACGTGGAAACCCTCGGTTCACTGGAGAACGCCCTTGAGCAGTTCCCCGGCTGCGCCGTGGTCATCTCCCACGACCGGTGGTTCCTCGACCGCGTTGCCACGCACATCCTGGCGTGGGAGGGCACCGAGGAGAACCCGGCTTCCTGGTTCTGGTTCGAGGGCAACTTCGAGGGCTACGAGAAGAACAAGATCGACCGCCTCGGCCAGGACGCCGCCCGGCCGCACCGAGTGACCTATCGCAAGCTGACGCGGGACTGAGCGGAGTTCTTCGAACGTGCCGTCGAGCCGGGACACGCGGGCTGATGCCGAGGTGGGTGCGATTATCGGACCCGCCTGGGCGTGGCGTTGGCAGGCACCCGAACTGGCGTTGGTGTTCGGACAGCGGGCAATGCGGACGGCCAGGCTGCGCGGGGATCAGCAGGCCGACCTGTGGGCGCAAACCCTGGTCGTGTCCGCGTCCTGCCGGCTCGGTCAGCAGTTGGCCGTGGTCTCCCAGGCGATCGAGGCACTGCGGCTGGCCGAGCAGCTCACTGACAACGAGGCCGGGGCGATCCTCCGGGTCGAGTTGGCCGGGTGTGCCCGGTCGGCCGGGGTTCCGCTGGTCGGTGCCGGACTGCTGCGTCCGGTGCTGTCCGGTACCGAGGGCCGACCCTCGGTGCGAGCGGCGGCCCTGATCCAGCTGGCCGGTTGCCTTGCCTACTCCGAGCGGCATCGGGAACTCGACGGCGCCTTGGCCGAAGCCGACCAGCTCTACGCCGAAGACCGGGAACTCGACCAGGACACCGGGATCGGACTGCGCGCGGTGCTGCGCTCCTTCGTCGCCCGTGAGCACCGGCGCCGGGGTGACCTGCGGGCCGCGCTCCAAGCCGCGCAGGAAGGCGCCACCCTGCTCGACGGGCTCGGCGACCTCGCCTCCGACGGAGGTGCCGGCGCGCGGATCTCCCTGCAACAGGTCCTCGGCCTGCTCGACCTCGGCTGGATCGATCAGGCCTGCTCGGTGGCCGCCGGCGTGCTGGACGGCCCGGTCCGGGGCCACTCGGCCGCCGCCACCGGTTGGCTGGCGCTGGCGATCAGCACCAGAGTCCAGCTACCGGCCGGTCTGGTCGTGCCCGCCATCGCGTTGCTGAGCGAGGTCACCGCGATGGCGGATCGGCATCGACGTGATGCGCTGCACGCGGAGAGCCTGATCGCGCTCAGCGGGGCCTACGAGCAGGCCGGTGAACTGGCCGAGACACTGGACCAGCTGCGCAACGCGCAGGTGGTCCGGGCTCGTCGATCGCGTGCGCTGCGGGCCGCTCGCGGTGCACTGCTCGGCGCCTTCGGCGAAGCACGGCATCCCGAGGACCTGCTGCGCCTGCTCACCCCGCCCCCGTCCGCCGGGCGGCGCCGGTCCACCGATCCTGATCAGCGGGCCGGCCTGCTGACGCCGAGCGGTCTGTGGCGCAAACTCGACGCGGTCGCCGAGCCGGGCTCTGCCGGCGCGGACGTCACGCTGGTGCTCATCGACGTGGCCAGGACCCGGCCCGGCCGAACCGCCGCCGGTCGCCAGTCGGCCGGCGGATCTGAGGCGGGATCGGAGGCCGTTTCCGGTGGCCTCCTCGGCGCGGGCGCGTCGGGCACCGGCTCGCCGTCGCTGGGCGCGGACCCGATCGCGGAAAGCGTGGTCCTGAAGGTCGCCGAGCACCTGCGCGACCTCACCCCGGCCGATGCCGCGCTGGCCAGGGTCGGCGGAGCCGAACTGGCCGTGCTGCTGTCGGGGACCTCGCCCGGTCAGGTGCGGCGGTGGGCGGAGGAACTGCGGGCGGCGATGGCCGACGTGGACTGGACACAGGTTGCCCCCGGTTTCGCGGTGAACGTACGCACCGTCGCCACGGAAGGGCGAATCGGAGCCGCTGGCTCTGGCGGCGCCGTGGACACTGCCAACGCGGCGCCGGCGACCGACCGGCGCGCGACCCGGTCCGCGACCAGCCCACCGACGACGGGCATCGCGGTGGACACGGCACCGGCCCGGTCGCGGCGCGGCAGCGAGGTATCCTCGTCCCGGTTGCCTTTCCCGGCAAGGACTTCCGATTCACCGGCGAACGTCCCCGTGGAACGCGGCCCCGCAGTACTCGCCGACAAAGCCGACACACACGTGCCTCCGGCGCGCACGCCCGCTGAGAGCGAGGACAGCGTTCTACACGAACCACCCGGTCGGGAACTGGAACGGCCGCGAGAGCCGGAGAAACCCGAAAGCTACCGGTACGACCCGCTCCCTCGGAGTGCGCGGCTCTCGAACCGGGCTCCGGCACAGCCCTGGTCGGTTGGGACCGGCGACCAGCCGACCGGCCGCCGGTCCGGTCGCCGCCGGGCAGTAGAAGCCGATGCCGAGTCGGCGTCGTTGTCGGCGTCGATTTCCGGGGCGGCCCAGCAGCTCGCCGAGCCGAATTCGCCGGAAACCAGCCATCAGGAACGGCTGGCCCCCGAGTTGGTTTCGGAGCCGGCTCGGCCGGACATCGCCCATCAGACCGAGTCGACGCAGGCCTGGTTGCAGTCCGCGTCGCTGCGCCAACTCCCCTCGCCCACCTCGACCCGGTCAGCCGGCTTCGGCCAGGCTGAGCCTCGGCCACCCGAGTCTGACCAGGCCGGTGCCCAACAAGCCGATGCCGGCCGGACCGATGCTCACCAGGCTGATTCCGCACAGCCCGAATCTCGGCACACCGGCTCGCGGCAGTCGCAGTCGCAGTCGCAGTCGCAGTCGCCGAGTGTGTCGGAGACCTGGCGCCGATTCGCCGCCATGCGCGAGGCCGAGTCACTGCGCACCTCGGCTGGGCTCATCGACTCGCAGCCGTCCGATCCGGCGCAGCGCCTGACCCGATCGGCTCAGGCGCAGGACACCGATTCGGCCCAATCCTGGTACCGGCCGACCACAAGGCACATCGCCGCACCGGAAACCGGGAACCCCACTCCGGGAACTCCGGGAACCCGGACCCCAAAAACCTCGGGGAGCGAATCCGGCCCGGCGGATCTGCGGCGACCGGGTGTCCAACCATCGGCGTCGCTTGCCCAGGAGGCGACGGCACCATCACGATCGCCGTCTCCGCCGTCTCCGCCGTCTCCGCCGAATCTGGCGTCTCCGCCGAATCTGGCGTCGTTGGTGGCCCGGCCGGCGGACACCGCGTCGCATTTGAGTTCACGGGACACCGCATCTGATCCCGCGCCGTCGTCGCGGCGTTCGGAGACCGAGCAGGCCGACCCGCCTGGCGCCGCGATCTCGCATCACCGCGCCGACCAGCCGAGGACCAGGTCCGCCGACCCCGGCGCCAACTTCGAACCGACCCAACGCTGGGCCCCGGTGTGGTTGCCTGCCGACGACGAGTCCAGCACGGGCCGATGGCTGCTGAGGTCTCCGGCCGCTGAGCCGACGGCCGCCACCCCGGCAACCGGTTCAGCAACCGAATCCTCCGCTGGAGCGGCGACTACCGAGCCCCCTGTCGCCGAGTCGCCGGCAGCCGGCCGAACTCGATCTGCCGATGAACCCCGACTTGCCGGGCCATCCCACTCCGCCAGTCGATCGTCGGCCGGTGTCGAGTCGCGAACCGTTGACGCGGCACCTCCGGCCACGTCGGAGTCGGCGGCAGAGCCTTCGCCGGGCCGATCAAGCCGATCAACGGGTAGCCGCTCGACCGATGACAGCGCCACCGAAGCGACGGGCAGGTTCGACCGGTTCGGCTTCAACCTCGGACCTGGCGACACCGGGCGGCGCGCCGCCGGTTCCGGTGGCTCCGGTTCCGGTGGCTCCAGTTTCGGCCGCGCCGACAGCGACGTCACGCACCGCCGCCCCGTCGAGGGCAGGAGTACCGACACCAGCGGTGTGCCGAGGG
>CAJCJE010000284.1 GCA_903970565.1 Candidatus Melainabacteria bacterium
GGCACGATCGCCTGTCTCAGTGAGGTACTCGACCTGCCGATCCAAGACCTGGCCGCAGTATGGCGCAGTGGCCCGCGGCTTGAGGCGGCGTCGTGATACCTGCCTGCGCCTGCCTGCGCCTGCCATCGTCTGCCGCGCCAGTGAAGTGATCTCAGCAGGTTTCAGTGGTTCGGTTTTGTCGGGCATCGCTGCTGGTCGCCGGCGCGGCATTTCAGGCGGCGCTGGAGCTTCGCGAGCAGGAGCACCTGCGTGAGGAGGTCACGCAGGTGCTCAGGGACAGACCGGCTCCGCCGTCGGCGTCGCCCTGGTGGTGGCTGCTGCCGCCGATGCGCTACCTGTTGGAAACCGGCGGTGGCAGGCCCGGCAACAGGTGATGAAGGACGCCTTGAACCCACCCCACTGGTCAGCTCATGACCGCGTCGAAGTAATTGGCCGGTTGGCGCAAGCCGTAGTGGTCGCGCAGGGTGCTACCGGTGTATTCGGAACGGAACAGCTTCCGCTCCTGGAGGATCGGTACGACCTTGTCCACAAAGGCCGACAAACCGGAGGGCAACACGGCCGGCATGACGTTGAAGCCGTCAGCGGCGCCCTCGGTGAACCAGTGCTCGATGGTGTCGGCTATCTGCACCGGGGTGCCCGCGACGGTGCGATGCCCGCGACCACCACCGATCCTGCTGATCATTTCGCGTACGGTCAACTGCTCCCGGCGGGCCATCTCGACCATGACCGTGTATCGGCCCTTGCCACCCTCGATCTCGTCCTCGGTGCGTAGGTTGCTCGGCAGTGGACCGTCCAGATCGAGGTCATCCGGCGAGATCTTGAGCCGGATCGCCAACTGGCGTTTCGCGTACTCCGGCACGATCAGCCGGTCCAGTTCCGCCGCCAGTTCCTGGGCCTCGACCTCGGTATCGCCGATCACCGGTGCGATCCCGGGCAGAACGAGGACCTCGTCCGGGGATCGGCCGAACTCCAGCGCTCGCTGCTTGACGTCGCGGTAGAACGCCCGTGCGTCCGGCAGCGCCTGTTGGACGGTGAACACGACCTCGGCGAACCGTGCGGCGAACTCCCGGCCGTCCTCGCTCGACCCGGCCTGCACCAGGACCGGGTAACCCTGTGGACAGCGGGGCACGTTCAGCGGGCCACGGACCTTGAAGTAAGGACCGACATGGTTGATTTTTCGAATGCGGTCGCTGTCGGCGTGTATGCCGCGTTCCTTGTCAGCGATGACCGCGTCCGCTGCCCAACTGTCCCACAGCTTCGTGACCACCTCGACGAACTCCATGGCGCGCAGGTAGCGATCTCGGTGGGAGGGCATCTGATCGAGCCCGAAGTTGCGGGCCGCGCTGTCGCCGGCGGTGGTGACGATGTTCCAGGCGGCGCGGCCAGCCGAGATGTGGTCCAGAGAAGCGAACCGACGAGCAAGGTTGTAGGGCTGTTCGTAGCCTGTTGACGCGGTGGCGATCAGTCCTATGTGGCTGGTGACGCCCGCGACCGCGGCCAGGACCAGTGTCGGGTCGAGTCGGCCGGTGGGGCACTGGCCGGGATCGTTGCCCAGGATGAGGCGGTCGGCCAGGAACAGCGAGTCCAGCAGCCCCCGTTCGGCGATTCTGGCCAGCTCGCGGAAATGCTCGATGTCGACCTCGGCGTGCGGATTGCTCTCCGGCAGCCGCCAGGACGCCTCGTGGTGGCCCACGTTCATCAGGAAGGCGTTGAGATGCAGCTGACGCTCAGGCATGGCTGACATGGTTCTCCTTCAGCGGCAGGTGAGTGATGTTCGTCAGTCCGACGGGTTCGCGCCGGCCGATGGGGATGGTGGCGCGGCAGCCGGTCCAGGCCATTTCGTAGGCGCCACCTTCGGGTGCGGTGGGGCGGGGTCGGTAGCGCACGATCTTGTTGTCGTTGGCGATGCAGGTGACGTCGATGCGCTCCAGCCCGTGCGCGGTGAACACCGTGGTGACGAGCAGACCGTGCCCCGGTACGCCGAAGGAGGCGAACCGGCCGCCCGAGCCGAACACGGAATTGCCGATTGAGTAGAGCACCGGCGTACCGGCCACGATGTCCATGGGTTGTGGATAGTGCGGTCCGGTGCCGATGACCAGGTCGTAGCCGGCGGCGGCGAAATCGGCCGCGCGCCGGCGCTGCCTGTCGGTCACGGGTACGTAGTTCTCGCCCCAGTGCACGAACCCGATCACCCACCGTGCGCCGGCGGCCCGCGCCGCGTCCGCGCCGGCGGCGATGGTCGCCCTGGTGAGCGGAATGGTGCCGGGAGTGTCCGCGTCGGCGGAGTAGCCGGAACGGAAGGCGTAGCTCTGGCCGAGTACCGCGACGACGCCGAACGGGGTGGGCACCAGCAGGGGCGCGGCGGCCTCTGCCGCGGTAGGTCCGGCGCCGAACGGGGTGATACCGGCCGAACGGAGGTGCGCGATGGTGTCCGCCAAGCCCTCCGGGCCTCGGTCGAAGGTGTGGTTGTTGGCCAGGCTCATCGCATTGAACCCCACCTCCGCGAGCGCGGTCGCGGCGGCCGGGTCAGCGTTGTAGCTCCAACGCTGGTCGGGGAAGTGCGGGGTGTCCAGTTGGGTGATCGGGCCTTCCTGGTTGCCGATGAGGTAGTCGGCCGCCAGGTGCGGGAGCAGGTGGGTGAACGGCCAGGTATGGCCGTGGCGTTCGAGGCGGCCACGGGCGCCGTCGCCGAGCAGCAGGTCGCCCGCCCAGGTGATGGTGAACTGATCGGTCTGTTGTTGCATGGTGTGATCCTTTGGTGGCAATGGTCTGATGGACACGGTTGTGAGCACGTCCGGCTCGGCGTCGCGGTGCCGGGTCAGCCCGTCGTGGACGAATGCGATGCGCTCGGCTGATCGGGGAGCTCCGGCGTGGTCGGCTCCATCACGGTCAGCGTCGTGTCGAGATACCAACACTGGTCTGCCCTGCGGCGTAGCTCGGCGTCCCGGGTCACGCAGATCACGGTGCCGGGGTAGCCGTCGAACAGGTCGTCGAGCAGGTACCGACACTCGGCGCTGTCGACTCCGGCCCAGTCCAGTAGCAGCACCCTGGGTGCGCCGCACACCGCTCGTGCCAGGCTGACGTGAAATCGCATCACTCGGTTCAGGCCGTGGCCGCCCTCGCCGACCCGGGTCCGTAGGCCGTCCGGCAGTTGTTCGGCGAGGGTTGCCTCCAGCCGGCCGCACAGGCCGCGTATCGCGCTGAGCCGTTGTCTGGTCAACTCGTCGCGTTCGGGCTCCGGTATCTCGCCGTGGCCGATGTTGGCGGCCACGGTGCCACGCAGCAGCGGCAGGTCGGGGCTGACCAACCGGATGGCCCGGCCGACCGACACCGGATTGCGTCTGGCGATTGCCGCCCCGTCAAGGACAATCGTGCCGGCGTCCAATGAATGCAGGCGGGCGATGGCGGCCAGCAGC
>CAJCJE010000285.1 GCA_903970565.1 Candidatus Melainabacteria bacterium
CAGCATGCTGGACATCGGTGTCGACGTGCTGGCGCCCAGTCACGTCCTCAACGTACCTGGCGGTTCCCTGCTGGATTCGTTCGGTTGACATCAGCAGAGGCGCACTGGAGGCCAGCGCGCCGTCGAACCACGAGACCGACGTGGACACTGGCATGTCATCAGGTGTGTACGTGGTGCGCTGTCTACGGATCGCAGGCGAACCAGGTTCGAGGCCAAGGGCGTCTGCTGCGGATTCAGAGGCAGCCACGAGTTCACAACGCCGGATCTTGGCGTAGTGACCAGGCGGATAGATCTTGCCCGTCCGGTGCATCGCGATACTCCGGTCCTGGGCTGAATGGTGGACCGAACCACGCACCTGCACGACCGTGCCCTTGCCGGGTTCAACGCGGGTGAGCCCCTCTGACCGGAGAGTGCTCAGCACTTTGGCTGCGGTCGCCATGGCCACGTTCCAGTCCCGCGTGATCTGCCGGGCTGATGGGACCGGGTCGCCGTCGGCGAGCTCGCCGCCGAGAATCCGCTCACGGATCTGGCGTGCGATCTGCAGGTAGGGCGGGTCCGGCCGCTCGATCTCCATCGTGCTTTCACTCCTCTGATGCGTGGCTGCGTTCTAGCACACCATCATGATAGACCTCGAATGCGCAGGTCAGGACGCAATTTTGTAGTGTTCTAGAACGCATACTTGACTGCGTACTAGAACACCATGTAACTTGATGGAAGCACGCCAAGCACCGCAGGTGACGACAGGTCGCCCGCGATCAAAAGGAGACCAAAATGAAGAACATTCCGATCAACCTGAGTGGCCACGTGGCGAAGATCGTTGACGAGCCGACGATCAAGATGCGTGAGGCCGACGACGGGACTATGGAGGCCGCGACCGGTTTCGATGGCACGGCCCAGTTCGTGGTGAGTGTGTTCCTCAAGCCGTTGCCGCGTGAGGCGGGCAAGCCTGCGGGCAAGGGTGAGGAGATCAAGTTCACTTTGCCCGCTGACCCGGGCGAGGGTTTCACGGAGGACACCCGTGTCGAGTTCATCGACCCGACCGTGAGCGCGTTCTCGTTCAAGAGTAAGGACGGCCGGGAGGTCTCGGGGATCTCGTTCAAGGCGGCTGGTCTCAAGCCCGCCGCCGGTTCGAGCTTCCTGTCGGCCGCGTGACGCTCCTGTCTGGACGAAACGCCGTCAGGCGTCGCCGGGACTGAGACCGGCCTGATAAGTCCCCGAAGGAGTGCTCATGTTCGTGGCAGATCGGTTCAACAACGTCGGACGCCGGTGCTCTCTGCGAGGGGATCTCCAGTCGCGACGGTGGAAGGTTAGGACCGCCGTGGCCGGCTATCGATACCTGGTCCGCAACTGCGATACGCGGGAGTACCGAGTGGTCACCTCGCGGGAGATGACCTCCCTCTACTGAGCTGGACGAAACGCCGTGAGGCGTCGCCGGAATTGAGACCGGCCTGATGAGTCCCTGATTGATCAACCCAAGCCACACGCTGGCTCCCGGGCGGATGGACGCTGCCCGCGTCGTGCTCCTGGGCCTTGTCGTTCTTTGAGAATTCCATAGCGGGTAATGAGCATCTGGTGGACCTGTTCGGCCCGCCCGTCTGTGACGACGGTGGCCGTGCTCATGGGAAAGGTCCCCAATGCGTAGCTCCGGCTGCGCACAGTGTCCTCGGAGTTCCTGCACGCCAAGGGAAACTGGGGATCGCTGTGCCCAACCGGCCGATAAACGCTCTCTCGAAAGGAGGCCACTGGTGGCCTGTCAGCACTGGTTCTTCTATGTCCAGAACGGAATCGCGCGTTGCCAGGACTGCGGTCACTGGTGGCACGCCTGAACCCCGGAAAGGAGAAATGACCATGAACGGCAACGACTATTCCTCGGGTGGCTGTATCGGGGGTTCTCGATGACTCGCATCACGCCCCCGCCAGAGGTCGACTTGTTCGGCAACCCGGTCGAGACGGCCGCGCCGAGCAAACCTGTGAAGGCCCGCGCGGTCACCAGCGACATGGACCTGATCGAGTCGGTGATCAAGACGGCCCGCAGCGACGGCTACGTGGTCTCCGGCCTCCAAGAACGCGTGTACCGCGTGGAGGGCAAGCAGGGCGGTGTGTACGAGGTTGCCGCTGCGCCGGTGTATGAGGCCGACGCGGTGCGCCAACTGATCGAGCAGAACGTGTTGACCGTGGGTGGCGGACATGAGTGCCGCTATCACAACAACCGGGAGGGCCAGTGCAACGCCGTGCTGGTCCCGTCCGTCACCCGACGCAGGGCCGACCGGTGGGCCGCGCTGCAACGGCCCAGTAACTGGAAACCCGCTACCACAGGAAAGGAAGCATCGTGAGCAACAGTATCCGAAGGATCATCGACGCGGTCGCCGTCGCGTGCGACACCGAGAGGGACGCCCTCGATGAGGCCGGCCTCGAAGACAAGGTCGAGCGGGACGTGGCCCTGTTCGTGGGTGGTCTGTCGGCCTTGGAATTCCGCTACCGCGACGCACTGACGGAGGCCGGCCAGTGATCCCCCTGCAATCCATCCTCGACGCCTACGCCGACGCGCACGGCGAGACCCTGCAATCCCGTTATGACCAGGGAGACAGTCCGTGGGCTGCCCCGTTGACGGTGTGGGGGAGTGATGTGACGTGGTGAACCAGGTCATCAACAGCCAGGCGCTCAAGCGCTACGAGGAGTTCACCGGAGCGATTGAGACCGTCCGTATCGCCCTGGAAGAGGCCGATCCGTTGATCAAGTCCATGACGGACTCCGCGCCGGGTCGTCCGCACGGTTGGCAGGTCCCGGACAAGAAGGAAGTCCTCGCCGCCCGCGCCAAGGCCACGGAGCTGTTGGACTCGCTGCGGGCTGAGGCGAAGAAGTGGGAGAAGGAACTCGTCTCACGCGGATGGAGGGTCTGACGATGGCCACCAAAACTCAGGAGATCGCGGCCAGTATCGATGTCGCGATGCGGACGCTGCGGACGTCGATGCGCGGGATTCAGGTCCGCACGGCCGGGTTCAAGAAGGATCACGATCAGCTCACCCGCGCGGTGTCGCACCTGACCGTGACCCTCGTCGACGCCGAAGCCCTGTTGCACGCCGAAGGCGCCCGTCGACGCCGCCGGCGCTGAACTCGTTCCCACCTCACACATGTGGCCCGATTCTGCGGGTCAGCGAGAGGACCGAACCATGGCCCGTTGGGTACCTGACTACGATCTGCCGGCCCCGGACGACAGTCACGTGTGGCTACGTCCGCTCCCCGATGACTGTCCCGATTGCGACTGCTGCTCGGAGCGCCTCTGTCGCCAAGCGACCGAACGGCACCTGTCTTGCGTGGACATCGTCGGCAGTGGCGATATGGACGTCTCGCAGTGCCCCTGCTCGACGAAAACCGGTCAGCGACACAGGTCGCCCGACCAGGGTTAGCCGGCGCTAGTGACACACGCCGCTACCGCGTTGCCTGATCTGCCGGCCCTGGCTCCTGACCTTCCTCGGAGCCGGGGCCGGTCTCCACCCACCCCTCGTCGTGTTGCCCTGTGTGGGCAAGGAAAGTGATCACGCCATGTCGAAGAACAAGCCCGGCGCCGAGATACGCGCCTTGGCCTGGATCGCCCGTCACCCCCAGTTCGTCGCCGCCCCCGCCACCGTGGCGACGGGCCTGGTCGAGCTCGGCCCCCTCACCACCGGTGGTATCGCCGCAGGCCTGGCGTTGTCCGGGGTCGGCTGGATGCGGGCACACCCGCAGTCCTTCCACCAGTACGCCACACCCCGGCTGCGGTCGCAGCATCGCCGCTGGGTCCGCTATCACGGTCGCCGGTGGCGAGACGCCTGCCTGGCCTGCGACCTGTACCGCGAACACCGCCGCACCGGGGAACTGCGCTTCCCCCGCGTCCTGTCCGTCACCTCACCCACCCCAACGATCGACCGGGTCACGATCAAGCTCGCCCCAGGGCAGGCCCTGCGGACCTGGACCGACCGGGTCGAGGAGATCGCGGTCATGTTCAACGCCGAGAGCGTCGCCGTGACCCGCACCAAACCCCAGGTCATCGTGTTGACGATCGTCCGCGGGGACCCGTTCGATCACCGCGTGTTGGCCGCTGAGATCCCCGAGG
>CAJCJE010000286.1 GCA_903970565.1 Candidatus Melainabacteria bacterium
CCGCTGCGGCGTTCCCACCGGTCATGACATCCAACGTGGCCCCTGACACGGCCAGGGCACCGCCGATTCCGAACGCTCGTAACACGGCTCGTCGGTTCATGCGCACGCGCGCCACACCCACTTTCCATCGGCAACGGATGATCAATGCGGACCGACGTTACTGGGCGCGGTTAAACAGCAGCTGAACGTGGCGATACCGATGTGGTTGGGGACCATGACTGCTGGCGGAAGACACGGGCACGTGTCCGCCGACCGGATTCGGCGATCGGATAACACGATCGGGCAGTTCGGCGGCGTGATGATCACGATCCGTGGCATGTTTGGCGGTGGGCCACGCGGTGTATCTCTCCGTGGTGACAGCGACGGCCTTCGTACTGGGTGGTGGCGGATTGCTCGGCGCGGCCGAGGCGGGAATGGCGCGTGCCCTGCTGGAGGCCGGCGTGGTGCCCGACCTGATCTGTGGCACGTCGATCGGCGCGATCAACGGAGCGGCGTTGGCCGCCGAGCCGACCCCGGCCGGCGCGACGGCTCTGCTGACCACCTGGAAGCAGTTGGCCGCCGACAACGTGCTCGGTGGCTCCCTGGTCGGGCGGGTGGTGGAGCTGGTCCGCAGTGGAACCTCGCTGCACGGTACCGATGCGCTACGGCAGCTGCTGGCCGACCGGCTACCGGTGCGGACCTTCGAACAGCTCGCGGTGCCGTTCGAATGTGTCGCGGCGAGTATCGAACACGCCCGTGAACACTGGTTCGGTTCCGGTGACCTGCTCGACGCGGTACTCGCCTCCTGCGCGCTGCCGGGGGTCTTTCCGCCGGTCGAGATCGACGACGAGCACTTCTTCGATGGCGGCCTCGTCAACAGCATCCCGCTCGATCGCGCGGTCCGGCACGGCGCGACCACCGTCTGGGTGCTGCACGTCGGCCACGTCGAGGAGAACCTGACGACACCCCGTTTCCCGTGGGAGGTGGGTTTTGTGGCCTTCGAGATCGCCCGGCGGCACCGCTTCCACACCGACCTCAGCCGCATCCCGGAGGGTGTCGAGGTGCACGTGCTGCCCAGCGGCCAACCGCACCGGCGCGCGGCTACCTGGTCCAACCTGCGCTACCGCGACTCCAGCCGGATCTCTCGGCGCGCCGAGGACGCCTACGCGGCGACCAAGGCCTATCTCGCGGAGCTGGGATGACCGCGCCGCGCCGGGTGATCACCATCCCGCTGGTGGTGATCACCGAGGCCCTGTTGCTGCTCACCGGTCCGCTGTGGCTGTTCGTGGCGGCGCTGGTCGCGCTGGTGGCCCGCTCGACGCGCCCGATCCGCACCGTCGCGCTGGTACTCGCCTACGCCGCCATCGAGCTACGTGTGCTGTACCGACTGACGCACACCGGCCGGGACGGTGACTGGGAGGGGCTGCTGTCTGACGTCCTGCGCTCGGCGTATCGCGCGATGCGGACCATCCTGGACGTTCGGGTTGAGCTGGAGGACGGATCGGCATCGGCGCAGCAGTTGGCCGCGACCGGTCGGCCGCTGATCGTGCTCGCGCGACACTGCGGGCCGGGCGATTCGCTGTTCATCGCGTGGCTGCTGGTGGTGCAGTACGGCCTGCGGCTGCGGATCGTGCTCAAATCCGCGCTGCGCCTGGACCCGACCATCGACCTGGCCGGTCCGCACCTGCCGCTGTGTTTCGTCGGCGCGGGCGGCAACCGGGCCCGCCGGCGGATCAAGCAGCTGGCCGGATCGATGACGCCGGGCGATGCGTTCCTGTTGTTCCCGGAGGGCGGCAACTTCAGTTGGCCGCGCTGGCGCAAGGCGATCGACACCCTCGGACATGCCGGCGAATACCTCAAGGCCCGCGCCTCGCGCCGGCACACCCACACGCTGCCACCGCATCGGGGTGGCGCGACCGCCGCGCTGACCGGATCGCCGGAGGCCGATGTGCTGCTGCTGTCGCACACCGCGTTCACCCCGGACGGCCGGGACCGGCCGTGGTGGCAGGTGCCGGTGCACCGCAGCCTGCTGATCAGGACCACCCTGCTGCCGGCGGCCGGGGTACCGCGCGAGCCGGACGCCATCGCCGACTGGCTGGACGCCACCTGGTCCACTGTGGACGACTGGGTTGCCGACCGAACCAGATCCGTTGCCACCAAAAAGGAATAGTGACGGGTGCTGCCGGAGATCCGGACCTGCCGTGCTCGGAAAGTCCGTTCGCGAAGGTGTCGAGTCCTTTGTGGCCGAGTTGGTTCGCGGGTGGTTTCGTTGTGGCAGAGCCACGTTCGCTGCCATCGTCCACATGGGTCAGTCGGAGTGAACGTCAGCCGCTCGCCGAGGGTCCGCTGCGCTGCGCCGGGCCGTTATACGGGTATCGGGCGCGGCCGTTGGCGGCGCACTGAGCAGGCGAAACGAGCAGTCCGCCGATGCTCGTCCTCGGGATGGCGCTGGAGGTACTCACATCGGCGTCGGCGAGCGGCTCGGTACCGAAGGAGTCGCCGCACAGTGGCCTGCGCCTGGACAGTGGCCGACCACGTCGGCGTCCGGTATGCCGGACACGGCCCATCCACGGCGAAACACGGAGAAACACGGAGAAATACGGGTGGACTCCCCGGCAACACCTGGATCAGGGAAGGTAGTACATCGGGTTGGGCAGCTTCACCTGATGTCCGGCGTCGCCGCCGAGCAGGTCGCTGTACTGGTCGCCGAAGTCGGCCACGACCGTGTAGCCCTGGCTGCTGATGTACTTGCGGGTGCCGGATTTGTACTCGATCGTCGTGCAGCTCGGCGCCTTCGCGCAGTGCAGGTAGGACGGAGGGGTCGAGGGCTTGAGGAACAGGTGCCCCGACTCGGGCGCCGCGTAGCCGGCCGAGGTCAGGTCCGTGATCGTAGCCGCCGTCTGGGACTGCGGCCGGCCGGTGATGAAGAAGATCGAGTAGCCGTGGTCGGCGGCGAAGCTGACCAGTTGGGGCATGTCGAAGACCGCGGGGAAGGCGGCGTTGTCGATCCACACCGCGTTGGTGGCGGCGTCGTAGCCGAACTGCGAAGCCAGCGTGTAGTCGTAGGTGTTGAGCAGGGTGTCGTCGATGTCGAGCACGATCGCCGGTTTCCCAGCGCCGTGATAGGCGTGCCGGGCGGCGGAGAGGTAGCTCTCCGCGTTGTCGACGATCTGCTTCATCTGCTTGGCGTAGTTGCTGTTCGCGGCGGGAATGGTCACCGTGCCGACGACCGGGTAGGTCGCGGTCGCCGAGCCGTAGTAGTGCTCGACCTGGTCTTCCAGCACGTTGACGTTCAGTTCGGTGTTGCCGTTGACCGGGGCGTAGGCGTCCTCGGCCTGAACCTGCGCGGCCTGCTGGCCGATGGAGGGCGGCTGGTGATCGCCGCTCTGCGCGTTGGCCACGGTCAGTGAACCGAATACCAGTCCGGCCGTGGCGAGCACCGCGCCGCCGATCAGGGGCAGGCTGCGCCGCAGCCGACCGGGTTCGGTTCGCCGGGCATCGACGGTGTCATCGGGTGACGGGCTCATGGAAGTCCTCCTGCCGGTGATCAGGTCCATTCGCGCCGGTTCGGACTCTGACGCCGGTTAGGACTCTGACGTGGTTGCCATCTCGCGGCACCCTACCTGGGCCGAGGCCGCCAGCACGCCACGCGCCGCCGAACTCCGTTGTCGGCCAATTCGTTCGGTAGTCAGTTATCTGCGGTACTCGCTTTTCCTGATCTATCGGAGGTGGGTGCCCTGCGGGTGGTGCACGACGAACGGTTCGGTGTGGCCGTAGATGCCCCACATCCCGCCGGAGGTGCCCAGTCCGCTGCTCTTGGTGCCGGCGAACGGATCGGCCAGCGACATCACCAGGTGCTGGTTGACCCACGCGGTGCCGCAGTCCAACCGCGCCGCCACGGCCGTCGCCCGGTCGAGGTCGGTGCCCCAGACCGAACCGCACAGGCCGTACTCGGTGCCGTTGGCCCAACGCACCGCCTCGTCCACGTCGGTGTAGCGGATGATCGGCAGCGCCGGGCCGAACTGCTCCTCGTCGACGATCCGCGTCCCATTGCCCAGTTCGGTCAGGATGGTCGGGGCGTGGAAGTAGCCCGCGCGGTCCAGCGGCCGACCGCCGGTGGCGATCCGGGCGCCGGCGCCGACCGCGTCGGTGACCAGTTCGGACACCCTGGCGAACTGCGGCGCGTTGTTGATCGGGCCCAATTGGGACTCCGGCGCCATACCCTCGCCGACGGTGACCGCCTCGGCGCGCGCCACCAGCGCGTCCACCAGCTCGTCATGCCGCCACGCCGGGACGTAGACCCGTTTGACGGCCATGCAGATCTGGCCGCAGTTGCCGAAGGCCGACCAGAACAGCCGGTCCGCGATCGCGTCGATGTCCGCGTCCGGCAGCACGATCGCCGGGTCGTTGCCGCCCAGCTCCAGGGTGATCGGTTTCAGGTCGGCCGCCGCGGCGACGGCCACCTTCCGCCCGGTGGGCACCGAGCCGGTGAAGTTGACCGCTCGGATACCCGGATGCGTCACCAGCCACTCGCCCAGCGGATCGCGGCCGGACACCACGGTGAGCACCCCGGCCGGCAGCACCTCGGCCAGCAGC
>CAJCJE010000287.1 GCA_903970565.1 Candidatus Melainabacteria bacterium
GGCCGACGACGGCGATCCGCAGTCCGCAGTCGGTGCTGATCCGCTCGCAGCCGGAGATCAGTTCGGCGATCCTGGTGCGCGGCACGCACACGTCGTCGGTCAGCCAGGCGCCGTAGAGTTCCAGCGCCGTCAGCACCACCCGCCGCGCCTGCAACAGCATCCGGCCCTCGGCGAGGTCGGTGGTGACGTAGGACATGGTCGCGCCGGCATCGACGCAGATGGTCTCGATCGCGGCGAGTTCCCTGGCGGCGACCTCCCCGCCGGAGTCGGACTGGCACAGCAGCAGCGCCGCGCAGTCCCCGCCCGGCCCGACCTGGGTTCTCAGGTACGCCTCGGCCGCCTTGATGGAGGTGGAGTCCATGATCTCCATCAGCGACGGGACGAGCCCTTCGCGGATGACGCGGGAGACCGCGATGCCGGCCGCGTCGGCGTGGTCGAAGGTGGCGACCAGGGTGCATGGGGCCTGCGGCAGTGGCCGCAGCGCCAGGATGGCTCTGGTGATGACGCCGAGGGTGCCCTCGCTGCCCACGAACAGTTTGGTCAGGTCGTAGCCGGCGACGCCCTTGACCGTTCGGCGGCCGGTGCGCAGCAGTTCGCCGTCGGCGAGGACGACGTCGAGGCCGAGCACGGAATCGGTGGTCACGCCGTACTTCACGCAGCACAGGCCGCCCGCGTTGGTGGAGAGGTTGCCGCCGATGGTGCACCAGTCGTAGCTGGAGGGATCGGGCGGATAGAACAGGCCGTGCTTTTCCACCGCGTCCCGGAAATCCAGGTTGACCACGCCGGGCTGCACCACGGCCAGCCGGTTGTCCGGGTCGATCTCCTCGATCTCGTTCATCTTGGTCAGCGCGAGCACGACACAGCCGTCGATGGCGTTGGCCGCGCCGGAAAGTCCGCTGCCCGCGCCGCGCGGCACGATCGGCACCCCGGCCGCCGCGCAGGCCCGCACCACCGCCTGCACCCCGGCGACGTCGACCGGCAGGACAACGGCGAGCGGACTGCCGTACGGCGCGAGCGGCATCATGTCCCGCTGGTAGCTCGCGGTCACGTCGACATCGGTGAGCACCGCCTCCGGGCCGAGGTTCGCACGCAGCTCGGTAAGCAGACTCTCGCTGTCCATATCCTCGACAGTAACCGCGCCCACGCACTTCGGACAGTCCGCGACCATTTCACCGGCCTCGGTATCGAGTCAGGTCAGGCGCGGCGCGGCAGGTGTTCGGCGAGCAGTTCGGCGAGGTGGCGGCCTCGCCGGTCGGACAGTTCGGCGAGCTGGGTGCGGCAGGAGAAACCGTCGGCGAGCAGCACGGTGTCCGCCTCGGCGGCCCGGACGGCGGGCAGCAGGGCCTGGTTGGCGACCGCGACGGACACCTCGTAGTGGCCGCGCTCGACGCCGAAGTTGCCGGCCAGCCCACAACATCCGCCGACCGTGCGGACCCGCGCCCCAGACCGTTGCAGCAGCGCGGTGTCGACGTCGAAACCGAGCACCGCGTGCTGATGACAGTGCGGCTGGGCCAGCACCGACACCTCGGACAGGTCCGGTTCAATCCACTGTGGACAATCGGTGAGCAGTTCGGCGAGCGTCCTGGTGGCCTCGGCAACGACGGAAACCCCGTCCGCACCCAGGAGTTCGGCCGCATCGGAACGGAAAACGGCCGTACAGGAGGGTTCCAGGCCGACGATCGGGATACCGGCCCGCGCGGCCGGGGCGAGCGCGCGGACACTGCGCGCCAGGATGCGCCGAGCCGCGTCGAGCTGGCCGGTGGAGATCCAGGTCAACCCGCAGCACAGCGCGGTTTCGGGAATCCGCACCGAGAACCCGGCCGCCTCCAGCACCCGCACGGCCGCGACGCCGACCTCCGGGCTGAAGTGGTTGGTGAAGGTGTCCACCCAGAGCATCACCGGATCACCGGGCGCCGGCTCGTGCCGGGCGAAAAGTTGCCGAAAGGTGGCCGGCGCGAAGCGCGGCAGCGCGCGGCGCGAATCCACCCCGGCGAGACGTTTGCCGAGGTCGGCCAGGAGTGGGGCGGCCAGGGCGGCATTCGTGATTCGCGGTAGGCGGGAAGCCAGCCGGGCCCAGCGGGGCAACGCGCCGAGGGTGTAGTGCGAGCGGGGACGCAGCCGATTCCGGTAGGCGTGAAAGAGGGCTTCGGTCTTGTAGGCGGCCATGTCGACGCCGGTCGGGCAGTCCTGCGCGCAACCCTTGCAGGACAGGCACAGATCCAACGCCTCGCGCACCTCCGGCGAGCGCCAGCCCTCCCGCACGACCGACCCGTTGAGCATCTCCTGCAACACCCTGGCCCGGCCCCGCGTGCTGTCCTTCTCGTCGCGGGTGGCCAGGTAGGACGGGCACATCACGCCGCCGCTGCCGGTGTTGTCGGCGCGGCACTTGCCCACCCCGGTGCAGCGGTGCACGGCCGCGCGGAAGTCCCCGTTGTCCTGGCCGAATCGCAGTCCGAGCGGCGCGGCCGGTGGTTTCGGGCCGGCCGGTGGTTTCGGGCCGGGCGCTGGTTTCGGGCCGGGCGCTGGTTTCGCGGCCGGGAGGCGCAGGTTCGCGTCCAGGGGCGCCGGGGCGACGATGACGCCGGGGTTGAGCACGTTGTCCGGGTCGAAGACCGCCTTGACCCTCCTGATCAGCTCGATCGCCTCGGCGGAGTACATCAGCGGCAGCAGTTCGCCGCGCGCCCGGCCGTCCCCGTGCTCGCCGGAACAGGACCCGCCGTAGCCGGCGACCAGCGTCGCCGCGTCGGTCAGGAAGGCCCGGAAGACGTTTCGGCCGTGTGGTTCGGAGAGCGGGAAGTCGATCCGGATGTGCAGACAGCCGTCGCCGAAGTGCCCGTACGGCGTGCCGGTCAGCCGGTAGTCGGCCAGCAGC
>CAJCJE010000288.1 GCA_903970565.1 Candidatus Melainabacteria bacterium
AGCCGATGACATCGCCGGGCACAAGCCGGGTACCCCGGGACGCATAGGAGACGATGTCGGCGAACGACCAGTCGATGGTCGACCAGTTGCCCGCGCTGAATGGGATTCCGTTGAGCCGGACCGTCATGGCGAGGTCGAAACCCTTGCCGGCGCGTCGGTGCTCGATCTCGTCGACGGTGACGAGGACCGGGCCGAGCGTGGTTGCCCCGTCCTTGCCCTTGATCATCACCAACCGTTCGCGTTGCAGGTCACGCGCGCTCCAGTCGCAGAAGACCGTATAACCGACGATGGATGCCTCAGCGTCCTTCGGTGACATGTTCTCGCCTGCCGTGCCGATGACGGCGCCGACCTCGAGCTCGTAGTCGAATTTCTCGCTTTCCGGCGAGATGCGGACCTCGTCGTGCGCACCGATCACCGACTGCGGATTGCCGAAGTAGAAGACCGGCCACTGAGTGTGTCGTGGTTCGACCTCGGTCGGTCGGCAGTGGTGGATGTGCTGGTGAAAGCACATCGAGTCGCGCAGCGACGGCGGAGTGAGCAATGGCAGGATGCGGATGTCCTCGAGCGGTACCGTTTCGGCCGGCGTCCGGAGCGCCCGACGCGCTGCGGTAGCCAACGATCCCGTCTCCAGCAGGTTCCGGAGGGACTCGCCGGGTTCGAGGCCCAGGACGGTGCCGTCCAGCACGATGCCGACGCGATCGGGTCCGTCCCCGTTCGCGTAACTGATCCAGCGGGTCATGAGACGGCCACCGTGAGCGGAACCAACTCCAGGTCCTCAATACCAAGCTCGGCAAACATGGCGTGGTAGGTCGTCTCGTCCCAGGGCCACAGGATGATGCGGTCACCGCTGCGGTACCAGCTGTCGCAGTCGCCCGCCCAGATCGTGTTCGGCATCGCCTCGTCGATCGCCGCGACGAACCGCTCGGTGGCCGCAGCCGTCGGCGCGGTGGCGACGCCCTGCTCGGCGGTCAGCGCGAGCAGCCGACAGACGTAGTCGGACTGATCGACGACGCACACCGTCGGCGAGATGTTCGCGACCGGCGCGAACGGCCCGTTGATCACCCAGAAGTTCGGGAAGTCCGGAACCGACATGCACCGATAGGCATACGGTCCGCCGGCCCAGGCCTGTTCGATGGTCCTGCCTTGTAGGCCCGTGACCTTCATCGGCCGCATGTAGGCGTGCGAGTCGTAGCCGGTCGCGTAGACGATGACATCCAGCTCATGGACCGTACCGTCGGCTGTCACCACGCCACTGGGTTCGATTCGGTCGATCGCGCCGACCGCCACCTGCACGTGAGGCTCCTGGACCGCCAGGAAGTACCGGTCCGACTTCGGGATGCGCTTGCAGCCAGGCTCGTAGTCGGGCGTCATCCGGGTACGTAGCTGCTCGTCGCGGATGTGCAGGATGTCCTCGCGTAGGGCGTTCTGTGCGTCGACGCGCTCGGGTCCCGGCTGAATCCGCCAGATCCAGGTACTCCACAGTCGACGGTCGAGTTTCGGTCGGCCCAGCAGCTGCCGAGAGACCCACGCGGCGAGCACGGGAACCCGCGGCGCGATGTGCCGGCCCAGGAATTTCAGCCAGCCAGGAGCAGGCGGGTTGGTGATCATCTCCACCCACTGCGGGGACCGCACGAACTGCGTGACCGTCGCACCGAGCGAACCCAACGACGACGTCAACTGAATCCCCGAGGAGCCCGAACCGACGATACCGACCCGCTTGCCACCAACGTCCAGGCCCGCCGGCCAGTTCGAGGAATGGAAGGAAACACCGGCGAAGGTGTCCATGCCGGGGAAGGATGGCATCGTGGGCTTGTCCAGGAAGCCGGTCGCCGACACGACCGCGTCGGCCGTGTCGATGCTGCCGTCGGCCAGCGTCAGCTCCCAGTGGTCGCCGGCCCAGGCGGTCTCCACCACCTCGGTGTCGAATCGAATATGGCGGCGCAGATCGTGGTCGTGGGACGCCTTGACCAGATATTCCTGGATCTCCGTGCCCCTCGGGAAGGCGTGGCTCCAGTCGTACTTCTTCGCGAACGACAGCTGGTAGAGCGAAATCGGGACGTCGATGTAAAGCCCGGGGTAGGTGTTCTCGCGCCAGGTCCCGCCCACCTCGCTCCCCCGCTCGTACACGGTGTGCGAGATCCCTCGCCGAGACAGATCGTGGGTGAACTGCAGGCCGGCGATACCGGCTCCGATCACCGCCACGTGAAGCGTCTTTGCCGTCATGTGTACCTGCCAACCTGCGGTTGCGCCCGCGTGAACCAAACGGTGTTAGGTTAGAATGTAGGACATGAACCCAGTCCTGTCACCATTTCCGCCGAGTGGCCTTCTCGCCGGACTCGTCGTGGTCGACATGTCCAGGGCGGTCGCGGGCCCGCACGCCGCGATGATGCTCGGCGACCTCGGCGCGCGGGTGTTGAAGGTCGAGGTCCCTGAGCGGGGCGACGACGCACGGGGCTGGGGCCCGCCATTCGTTGGTGGCCAAGACGAGTGGACGCGTGAGTCGACATACTTCCTGTCCGCCAACCGCAACAAGGAGTCCATCGCGCTCGACCTCACCCTTGCCGCCGACCTGGACATCCTGTGGCGGATGGTGGACCGTGCGGATGTGCTCGTGGAGAACTTCCGCACCGGCGTAATGGACCGGCTCGGGATGGGCATCGCAGCGCTGCACGCCCGCAATCCCCGGCTCGTCGTCCTGTCCATCACCGGCTTCGGCCACGACGGCCCCGAGGGTGGCCGCGCGGGATACGACCAGGTCGCCCAGGGCGAGGCCGGTTTGATGTCGATCACCGGCAGCGGGCCGGCCGACCCGCAGAAGGTCGGCACGCCGATCGCCGACCTTCTGGCCGGTATGAACGGGGCGTTCGGTGTCGTCGCAGCACTTCTGGAACGTGAACGGACCGGCCGGGGTCAGGTCATCCGAACCTCGCTGCTGTCCGCGGTCGTCGGCGCCCACGGTTTCCAGGGCACCCGCTGGACGGTCGCCGGCGTGGACGGTAGGGCGCAGGGCAACCACCATCCCTCACTCTGCCCGTACGGGTTGTTCCGCACGGCCGACGGCGCCGTACAGATCGCGGTCGGCAGCGAGCGGCTGTGGCGAGCCTTCTGCGCCGCCGTCGAACTCGATCCCAACGCCGAAGGCATGGCGACCAACGGAGAGCGGGTGGCCCATCAGGACAGCGTGCGATCGTTGCTGGAGCACACGTTCGCCGGTTGGACCACCGACGAACTGCTGGTACAACTCGACGCGTCCGGCGTCCCGGCGGGCCGGTTACGCTCCTTGCCCGAGGTCTACGGCTGGGACCAGACGCAAAGCCAGGGTCTGATCATCGAGACCGAGCACGCCACGCTCGGGCGGATACGCCTACCTGGTGCCCCGCTGCGGTTCTTCGACCTGTCGGGCAAGGAGACCACGCGCCGCGACCACGCCGCTCCCCCGGTGCTGGATGCCGACAGCGCGAACATCCGGGCCTGGCTCGACGCGGGGTGAACGAACCGGCTCGCTCCGAGGACCATCGATTCGGTCGGGTCACTGGGCTTTTTTCCGTTACCCAGGAAAACCTCACCCCAGCCGGGGCAGATCCCGTGCCACGTCGGCGATGATCTCCCTACTGACCGGCCGCCAGCGCAGCGCGATGAGCGACTGCGCCCGCGCGAAGTCTCGCGGACGGTTGACCGAGTCGAGGGCGACTACCACCCCGTCTCTCAGGTAGACGACACTGAAGTCCATTGTGGATGGATCTCCGCGGAGAACCTGCTCATCGGTGGGCGCGGGAAGACCGACGGTCTTGAGGTCGTGCCCGTACTGGGTCGACCAGAATCGCGGCGGGGCCGGGTCCGCGGCTGGCAGGCCGAGGAAGGCACGCGCGACC
>CAJCJE010000289.1 GCA_903970565.1 Candidatus Melainabacteria bacterium
GACGCCAGACCGGGACCGTCGCCCCAGGTGCCGTGCCAGAGCCTACGGGCGAACTGGATGCACTCCTGGATGTCGTCCCGGCGGATCGTCGGGTCGAGCTGGTCCAGCGAGACGCAGACACCGCGACCCAGCATCGCCATCAGGGCGCTCGCGTAGTTGCGGATGTGATTGACCTTGGTGCCGATCTCGCGACGCGGCACCCGGCCGAGCTCGACCAAGCCGTCCACCCCGACCGCTTCGGTGATGATCCGGACCGCGTTCGGGTTGACGCCCCACTGCTGGACGAACGAGAGGGTTTCGTACTCCTGGCGAGGAATCAGCCCCGACTCACCCTCGGTGGACCGGGTCGCGATGAGTTCCCACAGGTTCCAGGCCATGTAGTGAAACCAGCTGTCGATCTGGTCATCGGTGAGCGTGTCCGGCCGGATGTCGGCCGCGGTCGTGTCGACGAACGGCGCCGGGTCTTGGCGGCGCATCTCACGATCGCCCTCACGGCCACCGGGCACCTCGCCCATGAACTTCTCGACGAACCTGGCAAAATCCTCGGCCTCGGACATTCCTGCTCCTTCATCATTGGAGGTCAGCTGGGGAGAAACGGGCGACGCGGCGGTGGTTCGGCCTGGCGAACCCACGCCGCCGGCTGGGGGTGTCTCAGGCGCGCTCGACCCGGACGGGCAGCCGCTTGAAGGCGTGGAACTGGTTGGTGTGCAGGCGATCGGGTTCCCCGGTCGGGATGATCCGCAGGTCCCGGTCGAGCATGTCGCGCAGGAAGGTCTGCACCTCGGCGCGGGCCAGGTGCGAGCCCATGCAGGTGTGGATGCCCCAACCGAATCCCAGGTGGTTGTTGGGGGAGCGGTCGATGCGTAGCGTGTCCGGATCGTCGAAGACCGCGCTGTCCCGGTTGCCCGACTGGAACCACAGCACGACCTTGTCACCGGCCCGGATCGTGCGGCCGTGCAACTGGACGTCCCGAGTGGCCGTACGGCGCATCGCCCGGATCGGGGTGAGGTAGCGGAGCAGTTCCTCGATCGCCGGCCGCAGCAGGTCGCGGTCGGCCCGCAGCCGCTCCCATTCCGCCGGGAACGCGGCGAAGGCGAGGATCGCGCCGGTGAGGAGGTTTCGGGTGGTCTCGTTGCCGGCGCCGACCAACACGAAGTAGTACGCGGCAAGGTCCGGCCAGGACAGTGGCTCGCCGTCGATGCGCGCCGCCACCAGTTTGGACACGATGTCGTTGCGCGGCTCGGCCCTGCGTTGTTCGGTCAGGCCCTGGAAGTAGTCGAACAGCTCGGTGCGGGCCCGCTCCTTCTCGTCCGGGCCGCGCATGAACTCCGGATCATTGGAGATGACCCGGTTGGTCCAGTCGGACAGCAGACCGCAGTCGGCCGCCGGCACGCCGAGCACCTGGCCGAGTACCTGGATCGGCAGCAACGACGCGGCGGCATTGACGAACTCGACCGAACCCTGGGTCTGGATGGAGTCCAGGATGTCCGCGACGGAGGTGTCGATCAGATCCTGCCACTCGCGGATCTTCATCGCCCGCAGGTGCGGGATGGCCACCCGGCGCAGTGCGGTGTGCCGTGGCGGGTCGGTGTTGTGCACGGTCGGGGTGTCGCCCTCGACGCGCCTGCTGGGAATCTGGGTGCCCTCGCCGTTGATGAAGGTGGTCGGGTCCTCGATGACGGCGATGAGGTCGGCATGTCGGGTCAGTGACCAGAACCCCGGTCCGTTGGGCTCGTCGTCCCAGTGCAGTGGCTCGTGCTCGCGCAACGTTCGGAACAGTTCGTGCTCGGTGCCGTCGATGAAGGGCCGCAGGTCGGTCAGATCGACCTGAGAAGCATTGTGGGTCGCGGTCATGCTGGTCGGTTCCCCCCGGCGTGGTCGGCCTGGACGGCGGGAAATCCGTTGCCGAACAACAACACCGGGGTCAGGATCTCCTGGGCCTTCCCGCCGGTGAGCACCGGCCAGGCGCGGGTGGCGTTCTCGTGCAGGGTGTCGAAGCCCTCGGCCTCGAACTTGTCCCACAGGCCGACCCGGCTGGCGTGCGAGAGCAGGAACTCCCTGGTGTACACCATGATTCCGTCGCGGATCTTCTCGTCCCTCGGTTTGCGGGCGAGTATTCGGTACATCGCGAGGGTTCCCTTGTGACACGCCTCGGCGATCGAGGTCATCTCGGCGTCGTCGAGGACCCGCAGCTGTGACATCGGGGTGTCCATGTGTTGACGGGCGAACACGACGCCCTCGGCCAGGAAGTCCAGGTAGTTCGTCGGCCGGGTGAAGGTCGTCTGGATCTCGTTGACCGTCGCGGTCACTTTGTCCTCGGGGAAAACCATGACCTGACTGACCGCGTAGGGCAGCCCTTCCGCGACGCCGGCCCAGGGATAGGCCGTCTCGTTCAGGAAATGATCACGCACGATCGCGAACCGGCCGTCCGGCAGCCGATACGGACCGGTGTCGGCCATCCCGGCGCGACAGTCGTAGTGCAGCATGAAGCCGAACAGTTCGGTGGTCGCGTTGAACCGCCGGAAGGTCTTGAGCGACTGGCCTTCCAGCGGACGGACCTGGTCGACCAGCGACGCCAGCACGTCGGCGTCGAGGGCCGGCACCTGATAGCCGCGCGCGGACACGAAGCCCGGACCGTCGCCCCAGGTCCCGTGCTGTAGCCGGCGACCGAACTGGATGAGTTCCTCGAGATCCTCGCGCTTGCTGTTCGCGTCGTGGAAGCCCAGGTCCACGGCGATACCGCGACCGAGGATCGGACACACCGACGCTGCCCAGTTGCGGGTGACATTGATCTTGGTGCCGACTTCGCGCCGGGACGTCTTCGCCAGGTCGAGCAGCCCGTCGACACCGATCTCGTCGACCAGTATCCGGACGAACCGCGGATAGGTCGACCACTGCTGAACGAAGGAGACCGTCTCGTACTCCTGACGGGGAATCAGGCCGGACTCACCTTCCGATGCCCGCCCGAGGATGAAGTCCCACAGGTTCCAGGCCGCGTAGGTGAGCCAACTGTTGATCTGCTCGTCGGTCAGTGTCGAGGGCCGGATGTCCTGGTCGGTCGTGTCGATGAACGGAATCGGGAGATCCCCGCGGATCTGCCGATCGCCCTCGACCCCCTGCGGGTACTTGCCCTGGAACTTCTGTAGATAGAGCTGCACATCGATTTCTTCGGTCATGACGGGAACCTTTCGGCGCGCGACGGTGTCAGTCCTCCAGCAGAAAGACCTGGCCCTTGTCCCCGGAGATGTCCAGCCGAACCCGGCTGCCGTCGGCGGGGATCGTCTCGCCCCGTCCGGTCTGGATGCCATCGGTGAAGGTCGTGGACATCACGCACGGGATGGAGAACTCACGCGAGAGGATGCCGAGGTGGCTCTCCGGAGCCCCTTGCAGGGTGATCAGTCCGGCGACCCCGGCCATCAGGGCCGGTGACATGAAGGTCGTGGTCCCGCCCCGGGAGATGACGACCGTCTCCGCGACGTCGGGTTCCTCGATGAAGTCCAGTACCTCGTCGGGCGTGTCGAGGAAGCGGATCTTCCCCACTGCGACGGTATCGGAGGTGAACACGTTGATGCCGGTCCCGACAAGCGTCTCCGTTGACAACTTTCCTCCATCGGTAGGGGTCTCGGACGAGACTGACGCATCGTCCTCAACTGGTTGACCGTATAAATGGTCAGGCCGTTAAGTGTATGATGTGTTCTTACTCACCTCCTGTCAAGGACGCCACAACATGCTTGCTGACCTGATCAACGACATCTACGTCGCCGGACGGTGGCGTACCGCGAACTCCGAGGACTACTCGGTGGTCACCAATCCGACGACCGAACAGCCGATCGCCTCGGTGGTCAGTGGCAGCCGGGCTGACCTGGACTCGGCCGTACGCGCCGCGTCCGACGCCGGTGCGGGCTGGGCCGCGACCCCGGTCGCGACCCGGTGCGCGTTCGTGGTGCGGCTGGCCGAGGAGATCGACGCCCGGTCGGCGACGTTCACCCAGCTGATCACCACCGAGAACGGCACCCCGATCGGCGAATCCGGTTACGCCTCCGCGCAGGCGGCCGCCCACCTTCGGCACACCGCGCGGATCGCACCGGAAGTCCTCGCGCCGGACATCCGCCCGAATCCGATGGCGGCCGGCCACACGGTCGTGGCGCGTCGGCCCGTCGGCGTCGCCGGCCTGATCACCCCGTGGAACTTTCCGCTGAGCCTGATCGTGGTCAAGCTCGGGCCAGCCCTGGTCGCCGGCTGCACCGTGGTGATCAAACCCGCACCGGAAACTCCGCTTGCGGCCCGACTGCTGATGGACGCGGTCACCTCGGCCGGGTTCCCACCAGGGGTGGTGAACCTGGTGACCGGGGACGGCGCCACCGGCGCCGCGCTGGTGGCACACAAGCTGGTCCGCAAGATCTCGTTCACCGGGTCGACGGCCGTCGGCCGGGCCATCGGCGAGAGCTGCGGCCGGCGACTGCGACCGGTGACGCTGGAGCTGGGCGGCAAATCGGGCGCGATCGTGTTGGACGACGTCGACCCGGAGGTGCTCGCCGCGAACATCCTCAAGGTCTCGATGCG
>CAJCJE010000290.1 GCA_903970565.1 Candidatus Melainabacteria bacterium
TCGGTGGCGACGGCGACCATGGAATCGCGCAGGATGCCGGCGTTGTTCACGACGCCGGTCAGCGAGCCGAAGGTATCGACGGCGGTGGAGATCATGTCGGCGACGTCGTCCCACGCCGACACCGAACCGGTGTGCGCGACGGCCTTACCGCCCCCGGCCTCGATCTCGGCGACGACCCGAGCTGCGGGCCCCGCTCCGTCACCACTGGAACCGTCGCGGCCGACGCCAGGATCGTTCACGACTACGGCCGCGCCTTGGCGGGCCAACTCCAAACAGTGCGCGCGGCCGATGCCCCGTCCGCCGCCGGTGACGAGAACGACTCTTCCGTCGAGTGTGGTCATAGCTGTCTGTCCCTGTAGTGGTCGAAGAGTTCGGTGATGAGTTTGCGGCGTTGTGTCCAGTCGGCGCCACGAAGATCGGCGTGGCCCGATTCGGTGACGATCACGTCGACGTCGTGGGCGGGCGTCGACGCGGGGCGGCTCAGTTCGGCGACGAGTGGTGAGCGACCATTGGTCGAAGACGGG
The DNA here is from genome assembly GCA_903970565.1 of Candidatus Melainabacteria bacterium. Lineage (GTDB taxonomy): Bacteria > Actinomycetota > Actinomycetes > Mycobacteriales > Pseudonocardiaceae > CAJCJE01. Next base: position 525 of record CAJCJE010000290.1, read on the forward strand.
ACCGCGATAATCGACAGCCCACCGCGACTCATCCTGGCGGCGACGCAGTAGTCGGGGTGCCCGCCGATGCCGCCGATCACCTTTTCCCCAACACCCTCGACGTTGACCTGTCCCCATGGGTCGAGCTCGATCGCGGTATTCACCGCGACCAGGGGCGCGCCGCGGGATAGCCGGCTGAGATCGTGGGTGTAGTCGACGCCGCGGAGAATGGGCCGGCCGTCGGCCCAGTCATAAAGCGTCTCGGTGCCGAAAAGGTAGGTCGCAGAGGGGGTTCCCGCGAGCAAGCCGCGCGTGTCGAGGTCGACCACCGCGTCGGTGAGCAATCCGGTGTCGATGTGCAACGGCACCCGGGCCCGTCGGAGCAGGGCGGTGCCGAGCTGCCCCGGCCCGTATTGCAGCCGGGCCCCCTCCGGGACGAGCCTTAGCACCTCGTCGGCGAGCGCATCGTGAATCGGTTCGGGTGTGCGCTCCGCAAGTTGCACGACTCCGCCGCCGACCGTGCCGAGCACCTCGACGGCCGACGGCTCGAGTGCCGGTTCGGCACTCGCCGCGGGGGCCGTGCTGTCGATGACGCCGAGTGTCCTTGCGCCGCTGTCGATCGCCGCGCGCTGCCACGACACCTCGGTACCGAACTGCAACAGATCGCCGCGTCGCACCAACCGGGTCAGCAGCACGTCGGGGCGCAACATGTCGGTCAGCAGTGCGGGGATCGCGGCCAATCGCGTCGGCAGGAACCGCGCACTCGGACTGCGCAACACCTCGCGCACACCCCAACCGGGCATCAACGCGACAACGTCGGCGAATGCGTCGGCGTCGAGTCCGTCGATTGGGGCGCACAGCCAACCAAGGACGAGCCGCACCGAACCCACCTCGCGCGCCGCCGAGCTGAGCGCCGTCCCGACCGACTCACCGTCGTCGAGGCAGCGCAGCTCGCCCATTCCGTCGCCGAGGGCCACGGTCATGCCCGGGCGCAACACCGCGCGCAGCGCCTGCGTGAACGCCGCCGTGGTTAACCCCATTGTCACCGTGGCTCTTTGGGTAGCCCAAGCACCCGCTCGCCGAGGATATTTCGCTGAATCTCGCTGGTGCCGCCCAAGATCGTCTGCGCCCGCCCGACCAGCATGTGGTGCACCAGCTCGTCGTCGGCCGGGTCGACGCACGCGTCGGTGCCCAACACCTCGGTGGCCATGTCGCCGAGGTGTTGGTCGGTCTCCGAGGTCATCAGCTTGAGCACCGAGAACGCCGATGACGTGAGGTCTCCGGAGTCGATGGCGCGCTGCCAGGTGTAGCGCAGCAGCCACATCCGGGACCACAGCCTCGTCATCGACCGCGACAGCACGGGGTCGAGCAGACCGTGGTCGCGGGCAGCGTCGACCATCCGCTCGTGCAGCTGGAACATTGCGACCGCCTGGGAGCCCAGCGTCAGGCGTTCGCGCCCCAACGTCACCATCGCCAGGGTCCAGCCCTGGCCGACCTCGCCGATGAGCGCGTCGTCGCTCAGTTCGGCGCTGTCGAAGAAGACCTCGTTGAACTTGCTCTCGCCGTCCATCTGGGTCAGCGGGCGCACCGTGACACCCGGAGTGTCCATCGGCACTACAAACATCGATAGGCCGCGGTGCTTGTCCGGACCGGTGCGGGCGAGCAGCAGGCCGTAGTCGGCCGAGGCCGCCGCCGAACTCCATACTTTCTGGCCGTCGATGCGCCAACCCGTCGCAGTGTGCTCGGCGCGCGTGCGCAGGCTCGCGAGGTCGGAACCGGCACCCGGCTCGGAGAACAGCTGAGTCCAGACATCGTCGCCGATCCGGATTCCCCCGAGGAACCGGTCCTTCTGTTCCGGGCTGCCGAACTTGATCAGCACCGGGCCAACCAGATCCGGCCCGGTGATGTTCAGTTGTCGCGGCACTCCTGCTCGTGCGCACTCTTCGGCGAAGGCGGCTTGATACGCGACGCTCGCTGCGGCGCCGCCGAATTCGCGCGGCCAGTGCAGGCACGTGTATCCGTTGTCGGCGAGATAACGGTGCCACGCGCGGCCCGGTGCGACGTCGTCCGCGGTGGGCGTGGGTCCGTAGTTCCGCAACCCGGGAGGCTTGGGCGCGCTGTCGAGGAAGGCGCGGAACTGCGCGCGTAGGGACTGGACGTCCTCGACATCACGGTCGTTCATAGCAGTTTCGTCAATGTCGACAACCGGTCCCAATGTTGGGCGGGCGCACCCAGCAACACCTCATCAGTACGAGCCCGCCGGAAGTACAGATGCGCGGAGTCCTCCCACGTGAAACCGATACCCCCGCGGATCTGGACGTTGGCGTGCACGGCATTTCGCAGCGATTCCGAGCACACGGCCTTGGCCATGCTGGCGCGCCATTCGGCCTCGCTCGCGATCGTCGCGTCGTCGGTTTCGAAGGCCTCGAGCGCTGCCTGCGACGCCGACCGCGCCCACTCCAGGTCCACCAGCATGTCCGCGCATTTGTGCTTGACGGCCTGAAAGCTACCGATGGGGCGGCCGAACTGCTCGCGTGTCCGCGCGTGCGCGGTGGCGAGCTCCAGTACCCGCTCGCAGGCACCGACCTGTTCGGCGGACAGCACCGCCAGCGTCATGTCGACGTTGCGCGAGACGACGTCATCGACGGGCCCGTCACCCGAGAGTCGCACCGCGGAAGCCGCATTCAGCGCGACCGTGGCCATCGGTCTGGTGCCGTCGAGCGCGCGTTCGGCCTCGACGGCAACGCCGTCGACGGTCGGGTCGAGCAGGAACACCGCGGGCTGCCCGTTGTCTGCTGTGGCGACCACCACAAGGTCGTCGGCGGCAGCAGCGCCCAGCACGTGGCGCACCGTGCCGTCGAGACGCCAGTGCTCGCCCGAGCGGCCTGCACTGAGCGTCACCGCGTTGCGGCGCCACATCCCCCCGTCCCCGGTGAGGGCGGCCGCGGCGGTGCGCCGGCCCTCGACGAGCTCGCTGAGCCGCTTCTCGGAGTCCGCGTCGCGTTCGCTCAGATCGATCAGCAGGCCAGTAGCAAGCACCGTCGAGCTGATGAACGGAACGGGCGCAAGCGCACGACCCAGTTCGTGGGCGACGACGCCGAGCGCCGATGCACCGTAGCCCGCGCCGCCGAGGTGCTCGGGCAGCGCGATTGCCGCCACGCCGACCTGGTTGCACAGCACGTCCCAGAGCCCGGTGTCGAAGCCGGAACGCGCGTCCCGGGCCTCGCCGTCGCCATACGCGACATCGCGCACCCGCTCCTCGGGGGCGAGCCGTTCGCATGCGGATCGCACGGACTGTGCGAGTTCACGACGTTCGTCTTCCGCCAACGCCGTCATCGTCCCCCTCCTGCGATCTGCTGTGCCAGTTCGGACTTGGCTACTTTGCCCA
>CAJCJE010000291.1 GCA_903970565.1 Candidatus Melainabacteria bacterium
TTGGGGTGGCGGCCGGGCACCGTCGGGCCCAAGATGGGCGCGACACGTGGTACTCGACCAGTGACAAGTCGTGCTTCCGGTCCGCCGGGCCGTGGGCTAGTGTGCTGATCAACGACGATTTCTGGCGTTTCTTGTTGGAAGATGTTGAACTGGGAGGTGCCGGGTGCACGTGCACGTTCTCGCGGCGGCCACGAATCTACGGCTGAACGCCGCACCGATCGATTATGTGCTGATCGCGGTGTATTTCGTACTCGTGCTCGGCATCGGTCTGATGGCCAGGAGATCGGTGTCCAACAGCCTGGACTTCTTCCTGTCCGGCCGCTCGATGCCGGCCTGGGTGACCGGTCTGGCCTTCATGTCGGCCAACCTCGGGGCCACCGAGATCTTCGGCATGACGGCCAACGGGGCCGAGTACGGCCTGCCGACCGTGCACTACTACTGGATCGGCGCCGTGCCGGCGATGGTCTTCCTCGGCCTGGTGATGATGCCGTTCTACTACGGCTCCAAGGTCCGCAGCGTCCCCGAGTTCATGCTGCGCCGGTTCGGCAAGGCGGCGCACCTGGTCAACGGCCTGAGTTTTGCCGTCGCCCAGGTGCTCATCGCCGGGATCAACCTCTACGCGCTGGCCACCGTGGTCAACCTGCTGCTCGGCTGGCCGATCTGGCTGTCCATCGTGATCGCCGCCGCGATCGTGCTCGCCTACACCGCCCTGGGCGGCCTGTCCGCGGCGATCTACAACGAGGTCATGCAGTTCTTCGTGATCGTGGCGATGCTGCTGCCGATCACCTTCATCGGTCTGCACAAGGTCGGCGGCTGGAGCGGGCTGGTCGCCAAGATCCAGGGCGCCAACACCAACCCGGTGAACAACGCCGCCGCGCAGCTGTCCTCCTGGCCGGGCTCGAACATCACCGGTATCCACTCCTCGGTGCTGTCGGTGCTCGGCATCATCTTCGGCCTCGGCTTCGTGCTGTCCTTCGGTTACTGGACAACGAACTTCGCCGAGGTGCAGCGCGCGCTCTCGGCCAAGAGCATGTCCGCCGCGCGGCGGACCCCGCTGATCGCGGCCTACCCGAAGACCCTGATCGTGCTGGCCATCGTGATCCCCGGCATGATCGCCGCACTGCCGCAGATCTCCCCGGAACTGGCTTCCTACAAGGCACACATCATCGCCAACCCGAACTACAACGGTGGCAGCATCACCTTCAACAACACGATCGAACTGCTCATCCGCGACCTGCTGCCCAACGGTATGCTCGGCGTCGCGATCGCCGGCCTCATCGCCGCGTTCATGGCCGGGATGGCGTCCAACGTGAGTTCGTTCAACACGGTGTTCACGTACGACATCTGGCAGGCGTACGTCAAGAAGAACAAGTCGGACAGGTACTACCTCAGCGTCGGCCGGGTGGTCACCATCGTCGGCTGCGTGATCGCGATCGGCACCGCGTTCATCGCCTCCGACTACAACAACATCATGAACTACCTCCAGAACCTGTTCGCGTTCTTCAACGCGCCGCTGTTCGCGACGTTCATCCTCGGTATGTTCTGGAAGCGGATGACTCCGGCGGCCGGTGCGATCGGTCTGGTGTTCGGCACCCTCTCGGCGATCACCGTCGACCGGCTGGTCGCCTTCGGGGTGCTGTCGCTGGCCGGGCAGGGGCCGAGCTTCGTCGCGGCGATCGTGGCCTTCGTGGTGGACGTCGTGATCAGCGTGCTGGTCACCCTGGTCACCAAGCCGAAGCCGGTGAGCGAACTGGTCGGCCTGGTCTGGTCGATGACCCCGAGGGACGGGCTGAAGCAGGCCGAGGTCGGGGAGGACGGCGGCTGGTACCGCAAGCCGCTGTTGCTCGGCGTGGTCGTCCTGCTCATTGCCGTTGCCCTGAACATCGTCTTCTGGTGAGAGGACCGTCATGAGTGTGCACAAGCAGACCACCTCGACCGGTCGGGTCAGCCTGTTCGATCTGCGGTGGATCATCGCGCTGCTGTTCGGCATCTATGGCGTCGTGGTGACCGTGATGGGGATCGGCTTCACTTCGCAGGCCGACCTGGACAAGGCCGGTGGCATCAACGCCAACCTGTGGACCGGGATACCCATGCTGGTGGTGGCGGTCCTGTTCGCGCTCTGGGCGCAGCTGCGTCCGGTGCGGATTCCGCCGTCGGCGGCGGAGGACACCGCCGACGCCGCGTCGAGTACGGCGGGCGACCCCTTCTCCAGCTGACCCCGGCTGACCCACGAACGGGCCGGGTGAGCGAACAACGCTCACCCGGCCCGTTTCACTGGGTAACCAGTGGCTCAGGGGCGGCTGGACGGCCGACGGTAGGGGTGCACCGGGTTGAACGCCGCCAGGGTGTAGGCGTTCATCCACCGGGCCGCACGACGAGCCCGGCTGTCGGCCTTACTGGCGTCCGTGGCCTGGTCACGGCGGCCGCGCAGCGAAATCTTGATCACTTCGGTCTCCTTTGATGAGGTCGTTGGTTTCACGCCGTTGTGCCCGTACATCTACTACATCGATTCAGGAGGCTGAATCGTTCCCGAATCGGAGCGTGATGCCGACCACGCGCGGCGTGGCTTGTCGTCGCCGATGGGCGGGTTCCGGCCGCAGCCGCCGACCCGGCTCGCTACGGTTGCCCCGATGTCCGGTCCAGAAGCCCTTCTCCCCACTCCGCGCCGTCGGGCCCGGCGGAGGGGGTCGCTCGCGCTGCTCTGCGTGCTGGCCGTGGTCGCCGGCTGCTCGGGAGCTTCGGTGGGTACCGCGAGGACGACCTCGGCGCGCGACACCGTCGCGGCCGACGCGAATGTTGGCGCGACCGTGCCGGCCTCGGCCAACGCCAACCTCACCGCGGCCACGCTGCGCCAGGTCGACCCCTGCGGACTGCTGGACGGCGCGACCATGTCCCAGTTCGGCAGCTCGGTGCAGGACAGCTCCGCGGGATTGGACTCGTGCAACGGCGACGTCAACGACGGCAGGGGCAACGATCTCGACCTGACCGTCACGATCGGCAGCGATCTGTCCCAGTACAGCCCGACCGGGATGATCGCCGGGCTGCCGGCCGCCGAGGACACCGCCGACTCGGCCTGTTTCGACCGGCTCGTCACCCAGCACAACCCGACCATCGGCATCGAGATCCAGGCCGACTACGACCACAACCCCTCCTGCCCGCCGGCCCGCGAACTCGCGCAGTTGGTGGTCGCCCACATCCGGACCGACCCGCCCCGGCGCACCAGCGCCGCCGCCGCGCTGGCCGCCGTCGACCCGTGCGCGACCATCGACGACCAGACCGCGGCGTCGGTGGTCGCCGGCACGCCGGTCGAGCAGTCCGAGGGGCTCTACCGGTGCGAGTGGCACAACGACGACACCGGTTACGACCTGACGGTGGCCTACACCCTCGACCAGGACCCCCAACGGGACACCTCCGACGGCACCCCGCAACCGGTGGACATCGGCGTGCCCGCCTTCCGGTTCAGCGCCGACGACGTCTATCCGACCTGTGACGTGAAGTGGATGACCGACTCGGTCGGCGACGGTCTCGGCTACGTGGTGGACGTCCAGTTCGGCAACGTCGAGGACGGCAGCGTCGATCCGTGCGCGCAGGCGGTCATTGCGGCGAAGGTCGTCGCGACCAAGGTGCCCAAGGCATCCTGACGCGCCGCCGGGGGGTTGTTCCCGTCCCGGCGAACAATGCCGCTACGAGGACCCGAGCCGGGTTGGGCCGAATGTGGCCCGACCGGAATCGTCTGGCGGCTCGTGAGCCGACCCGGCCCGGTGTACAAAGGTGTGATCGAATGCCGCGGTTCCGTGGTGTGGCGAGGAGCTGTCGTGAAGAAGATCATCAATGATCCGTCGACCGTGGTGGCCGATTCCTTACGCGGTATGGCCCTTGCGCATCCGGATCTGCTCCTGGTCAGCGTCCAGCCACCGTTCGTGGCCAGAGCCGACGCCCCGGTGACCGGGAAGGTCGCGGTGATCTCCGGCGGCGGCAGCGGACACGAACCACTGCACGGTGGGTTCGTCGGTCCCGGAATGCTCGCCGCCGCCTGCCCCGGCCCGGTGTTCACCTCGCCGACCCCCGACGTCATCGCGGCGGCCGTCGACGCGGTGCACGGCGGCGCCGGGATTCTGCTGCTGGTCAAGAACTACACCGGCGACGTACTGAACTTCGAGACCGCGGCCGAACTCGCCGCAGCCGAGGGCATCGACGCGCGCACCGTGGTGATCGACGACGACGTCGCGGTCAAGGACTCCACCTACACCGCCGGCCGGCGCGGCGTCGGTGGCACCGTGCTGGTGGAGAAGATCGTCGGTGCCGCCGCCGAGGCAGGCGCCGACCTGGACACCTGCGAGGCGCTGGCCCGCCAGGTCGTGGCGAACGTCCGCTCGATGGGGATGGCACTGACCGCGCCGACCGTGCCGCATGTCGGCCAACCCAGTTTCACCCTTGCCGAGGACGAGATGGAGATCGGCATCGGCATCCACGGCGAACCGGGCCGGGAACGCGTCCCGCTGGAGCCGGCCGAGGGCATCGTGGCCAGATTGCTCGAACCGATCCTGGCGGACCTGCC
>CAJCJE010000292.1 GCA_903970565.1 Candidatus Melainabacteria bacterium
TTCGAGTGCTTGGGCGGCCGTCCTGACTTCTTGCCCTTGGACAGCAAGGGTTCCAGCTTCGCCCATTGCTCATTCGTCAGATCGCCACGTCCCACACGAAGATCATCTCAGATCGAGATCAACTTCTGAAACACACCCTACGAGCGCGGACGCCTGCCGTATGCGCCGGGCTTCGTCGAAACCCCGACCACGGTCCTCGGCCTGGACGGGAGCGGCCGGCTGTTGGATGTCGGCTGCGGTCCGGGGACGGTGACACTCGCGCTGGCGCCGCTGTTCGCCGAGGTGGTCGGGGTCGACCCGGACGCGGACATGCTTACCGAGGCAGGACAACAGGCGATCCGCCGCGGGGTGGCCAACGCGCGCTGGTGCCTGGCCCGCGCGGAGGAGCTGCCCGCCGGTCTTGGCCGGTTCCGGGCCGTGGTGTTCGCCAACTCCTTCCACTGGACCGACCGGGACCGCGTCGCCGCGACGGTGTTCGAGATGCTGACGCCCGGTGGCGCGTTCGTTCACCTCAGCGAGGTCAAGGACCGGTCCGGGGAGTCGGCGGTGTTACCGCTGCCGCCATCGGCGTCGTATCCCGCTCCGCCCTACGCACAGGTGCACGAACTGACGCGGCGGTATCTCGGTCCGGTGCGCCGGGCCGGACAGGGCACCCTGCCGGACGGCACGCCCGACCGCGAGGACCTGGTCCTTGCCAGGGCCGGGTTCGAGAACTTCCAGCGCCATGTCGTCGCGGCAGGCCAGCTGCTCCAGCGCGACGCGGACGACGTGGTGGCGTGGGTGTTCTCCCGGTCGGTCTCCGCGCCGCACCTGTTCGGCGACGACGTGGCGGACTTCGAGCGGGACCTGCGGGCACTGCCGCGGCAGGCCTCGCCCGACAACCGTTTCACCGAATGCCTTCCGGCGACCGAGATCATGACCTGGCGCACGCCGCGGGTCCAGCCCTGAGGCAGTCGGACGCCGTCGTGTGCACACCGGTTGTCCAGTGGCGCGGCCGACCACGGATAATTCTCCTCCGGAGCACACGACGGAAGGATCTTCATGCGAGCAACTTTCATGTACGGCGCTGGTGATGTGCGAGTCATCGATGTTCCCGACCCGGTGATCACGGAACCCACTGATGCCCTCGTGCGCGTAGTGCTGGCCTGTATCTGCGGTTCCGATCTGCACCCGTACCACTCGATGGCCCGCACCCCGGAAGGCAGCTCGATGGGGCACGAGTTCGTCGGCGTCGTCGAGGACACCGGCCGCGATGTCGCCACGGTCAGGAAGGGCGATCTGGTCATCGCCCCGTTCGCCTGGTCGGACGGTACCTGCGAGTTCTGCCGCGAAGGGTTACAGACCTCCTGCCGCCACGGCGGCTTCTGGAACAGCGGCGGCAGCGGCGGCGGCCAGGCCGAGGCCGTGCGCGTCCCGTTCGCCGACGGCACCCTCGTCGCCGCACCCGTCCCGGAGAACTCGCCGCTGATCCCGTCGCTGCTGACCCTCTCGGACGTGTACGGCACCGGATACCACGCCGCCATCAAGGCCAACGTGAACCCGGCCACCACGGTGACCGTGATCGGGGACGGCGCGGTCGGCCTGATGGCCGTGCTCTCCGCCAAACGCCTCGGCGCCGAACGGATCATCCTGATGGGCCGCCACACCGACCGGACCGACCTCGGCCGGGAGTTCGGCGCCACCGACGTCGTCGCCGAACGCGGCGACGAGGGCATCGCCACGGTCCGCGAGCTGACCGGCGGCAACGGCAGCCACGTCGTCCTCGAAGCCGTCGGTCACCTGCCCGCCTACCAACAGGCCATCGGCGTCGTCCGGCCCGGCGGCGTGATCAGCCGGGTCGGCGTGCCCCAGTACCAGGACGCCCCGGTCGGGATCGCCAGCCTCTTCGGCCCCAACATCACCCTCACCGGCGGCCCCGCCCCGGTCCGCGCCTACATCGAGACCCTGCTACCCGACATCCTCGACGGCCGCGTCGAACCCGGCAAGGTCTTCGACCGCGAGGTCGGCCTCGACGGCGTACCCGATGGCTACCAGGCGATGGACGCCCGCAAAGCCCTCAAGGTCGCCGTCCGTCCATAGAGTTGTTCAACTCGGCGCCGAGTCTGCCGACGAGTTGTCTGGACTTGGCCGGGTCCAGTGCGATGGCGGTCAGTGAGCTGAAGATTTTTTCGTAGACGGCGACGTCGTCGGGTTCTTCCAGGAAGTAGCCGGCGGCGTCGTTGCGGGTCGCCACGACCGGGTCCATTGTCGTGAACTCCAGCAGACCGGCGGAGCCGGCGAGACTGATGTGGCCACTGGCAGACGTGGGGATCACGTGGAGGGTGATGTGCGATCGGACGCTCATGTTCAGGAGCCGACGCAGTTGCACCGACATCTCCCGCCGGGTGCCGATACCCCGAACCAGCGGCTTACCGCTGCCCGGTGCGCGGCTGGGCTGACCCAGCAACAGGTTGCCGAGCTGGCAAACCAGGCCGTTGACGCTGCGACGGGCAGTGTCGGCGGGATGGATGCCGACTACGTCAGCAAGTTGGAACGTGGGGTGCACACCTGGCCGAACAAGCACTACCGGCAGGCGCTGTGCCAGGTGCTCGGCGCGCGGAATGACGGCCAACTCGACTTCTTCTCGGCCCGGTCAAGGCGGGGTACGGTCCGTTACACGGCGGGCCCGCCAGCAGTCGAAGGGATTGACGACGTGAATCGACAGGCATTCTTGCGTGCCCTCACCGCGACCGTGGCCGGGGCGGCGGTTGGTAACCCCATTGCCGAAGCCATGCGGCGGTCTGCCAGCGGCGTGGTGCCAGCGCGGGCCGGAGCGACCGAGGTGGCGCAGTTGAACCACGCTACTTCCATGTTCGGCAACTGGCAGGACCTCTACGGTGGCGGCGTCTGCCGATGTCAGCGGTAGATGAAATTGGCCCGAGGTCGCTTGGGTTGGCCTGTAGTTGGCCTGTGGCCAATTGATCTGACCTTGAATTAATCAATTGATGCGTTCTGCGATAAACATGAATTCCCGGCCTGGGCGGTCAGGGGCGTCTCGAACGTCCTGGACCTGATAGCCATTCGACGTCAGGCTTGCTTCGACCTCGTCGCGGCTGCGGAACCGAAGGGTCGAGTCCGAGGTCACGACCATGCCGTCGGACAGGAACCGGTAGGTGTAGCGGAAGGAAACGAACGGGAGGCTGACGTCGGTGACCTCACGGCGCTGCTCCACTGGTCCGCTTCCTGGAATCTCGATGGTGAGTTGAGCGGCGTCGGCAGCCCAGTCCTCCCACGCCCGGCGTTCAGGGCGCCTAGTCTCGAACACAAGGTGGCCAGCAGGGCGAAGAGCGGCGTGGATCCCTTGCAAAGCTTGGGCCCAGTCGTCATCGGTCAGAAAGACCTGCGCCACGTTCCCGGTCATCACCGCCAGGTCGACACTGCGGCTCGGCACCGTAGTCACTTCACCGTGCACCCAGGTGATACGGCCGATCCGATCCTTCGACCTCGCGACCTCAAGCGATGCTTCGGCCGGGTCGACCGCCACGACGTCGCGGCCGCTGTCAGCGAGCAGGATCGCCAAACATCCGGTGCCGCATCCAACATCAAGCACACGATCGGCGCCCAACTCGTCAGCGATGTTGAGGTAGGTCGTCAGATCACAGCGGTCCCCGTCAAAGGCGTCGTAGATGGCTGCGAGGCGAGGGTGGGCGAAGATCGCATCCGGCACCCGACGACCGTATCCGCGTCTCCAGTGCGTCGCGATCGATCTTCGGTCGCCATCGGCCGTGCTTGAGTGGCGCATCCTCACCAGGGCGCCCACCCCGATGATCAGCGATGATCAGTGGTCAGTATGGTTGGCCCGTTTCGTTGATCATGACGTTGACCTGGGGGTTGCCGGTGGGTGCTGCACTGTTACCGGTGTCGGCTCCCCAGCGCGCCGCGGGTTTCCGTGTTGGCTTCGTCGGTCACGACGGGATTGACCAGCGACTGCGGCTTGCCGAGGTGGCCGCGCATGCGTTCGAGCACACGGCCCCGGTTCGGTCGTTTCCGTCGTTTCGAGGCCAGCGCAACAACACCGGCTGGTGGTGGTGCGCCACGAACCGCCGCCATGTCGGGTTCGAGTCCTGGCTGGAGCGTGATCACGTGATCCGGCTCGACTTCACGCCCGACGTGATTGGCCTGGCCTCGCAGCCGTTCTGGCTGAGCTGGGATGATGGCGCCCGCGGCCGCCGGCACGCGCCTGACTACTTCGCGCGGTTGGTCGACGGGACCGGCATGGTGATCGACTGCCGGCCGGCCGGGCGAATCAAGCCCACCGATGCCAATGCCTTCGCCGCGACCGAACGGGCCTGCGCGGAGGTCGGCTGGCGCTATGCACTCGTGCACGAGCCGGATCCGGTCCGGATGGCGAACCTGCGCTGGCTGGCCGGCTACCGCCGCACCCGGTGCCGCCGCGCAGACATCGCCGCCTTGGCGCTGGAGCTGGCCAGCGTTCCGCACCGGCTGATCGAGCTTGCGCGGTTGCTGGGTGACCCGCTCGCCACGCTGCCGGTGATCTTCCACTTGCTGTGGTGTTGCGAACTGGAGACGAATTTGTCCGTGCTGTTGCACGAAAACTCGATCGTCGCGGTTGCGTCCAGGTCGGGTGCGGAGCAGTGAACCCGGCTGGGAAGGCGCTGCGGCCCGGTGACCGGGTCCGGTTCGAGGACGGGGTCTGGACGGTGACCGCCATCGGCGGCTCGGTTCGGCTGGTCGACGATGCGGGCCGCAGCCACCTGGTGCTGCTCGCGGCGTTGCTGTCGTCTGCGGGCTTCGCGCTGCTGAGCGGGGCGGGCGAGGAGCCGCGGGCACAGTTGGAGCCGGTGAGCTTGCTGGAGACTCTGCCACCGGCAGTTCTCATGCGGGCACGGGACTGGGAAGGGTATGTGATGGAGGTCGAGACCGGGTTGGCGCCCGGCGCGTCCGCGTCGCGACCGGGGTTCGACCCGGCGGTCACGACCATCGAGCAGCGAGATCAGGCGAAAGCCGATGAGCTGACCGCAGCCGGGCAGCCGACCGGCGCCCGCACGGTTAAACGCATGCGCGCCCGATACCGCAGCTCTGGGCTGTGGGGCTTGGTCGATCATCGCCATACCCGCGTCGCCAGCCCACACGGACGGGCCGATGAACGGGTCGTCGCCGCGACCCGCACGGCAATCGCCGCCGAGACATCCCGCTCCACAGGGACGAAGACCCGGCTACGGCGCACCGTCGAGCAGGCCCTGGCCGCCGAGCATGGAGCGGGCGTGGTCCCGATGCCCTCACGGCGGACCTTCGAACGGCTCGTCGATGCCCTGGCCGCGGGC
>CAJCJE010000293.1 GCA_903970565.1 Candidatus Melainabacteria bacterium
CCCCGACGCCGCCGTTCGAGATCCCCTGTGCGTTCACGTAGATCGACACCTCACTGCCCGCGCTCAGGGGGTCCGCAGGCTGGGCAGCACCGCGCTGGACCTGGTGTGGCTGGCTGACGGCACCCTCGACGCCGTGGTCCTGTTCGGCAACAGCCCCTGGGACACCGCCTCCGGCGCGATCATCGCGCGTGAAGCCGGTGCACTCGTCCTCGACGCTGACGGCAGCTCCCACACCGCCCGCTCGCGCAGCGTGCTCGCCACCACCCCGGCGCTCGCCGACCCGCTGCTCGCCATGATGACCATCGCCCGCGACACACCGTATTGGCCCCCGCCGGCCGCCTCATGAACTGGGTCGAAGCCTTATGAAGCCGGGCGAGGCGAGGCCGCTTCCGCCCAGCCACCTCGGCAGACCGACCACCAACACGGGGCAGGAGCGAGACACATGACCAGCGAGACAGCACATCGTCCACATCCGGTCCCGCCCGCCGGTGCGCCGTTAAGGAGACCGCCCGGTGACAACAACCGCCCGTGTGCGGAGACCAACGATCTGGGCGACCTCGCACAGTGCAGCGACCGGAAACTCCACAAGCTGGTCAAGGACAACCTCGCCACCGACCGGCCCGACCGTAGGCTGTGGGCGGCGCTGCTGAAGCCGCCGCTGGCTCGCCGTGTCCGCGACATCCTCATCGAGATGCAGATCGGCGCCGAACGAGACCTTCACGTACGCCGCGATCTTCTCGACCGGCACCGTCAGATCCAGGGACAGGACCCTTCGTCACACTACGAGCAGGACTATCTCCAGTGGCGCCCACGGGCGGTCGCATTCCGCCTGATGGTCCAGGAACGCCTCGGACAGACACGACCAGGTGCGTCGCAGGACAACGTCTACAAGGACGAGACGCTCCAGTGGTACCGCAAGGCCGTCCGACTGCTGGTCGAGGCTATCGGCAACCACCAGTGTGCTCTCGACGCTGACGTTCATCCCGAACCTGCCGACCTGGAACTCTGGAAAGTCCTGGACGAAGTCACTGTCCCGGTCGGCTACGAACGCCGCCCGGTATCCGCGCGCGACATGTTCGACTCGTGCTGGAACCCCAGGGCCAGGCGCGCACGCGACGCCGCGCTCCCGACCGCTACGCCGTTACCCAGCGCGCGAGAGGCCGTCTCCGAACACAGCCCAACCGCCGTGTTCGCGACCTCCCGTGCTGTCAGCTTCATTGAGCCCCCACCATGATCCAGGAAGACCCATGACACCATCCGAATCCAATAGCTACGCCGAACGCGCAAGGGTACGCGGCGACGCCCTCGCCACTGCGCTGACCAATGCGGCCCGCGGTACCGACCTCGAAACAGCCCTGGCTCGCGCGGACGACATCCTGGCCGACGGGTTCTACACCGGCACTCGCGGAGAGCTCCTGGCCTCGATGCTGGTTCGCCTGCAACTGATCGACTACGACGCCGGAACACTCACCGCGCCCTACTTCGGGCTCAGCAAACGCCTTGTGCAGCACGGCGCGTGCACCCCGGCCGATATGAAAGGCGCGACATGTGGAGGAATCCTCATGTTCGGGCAAGAACGTGGTTGGCTTGAGCCCTACCTGTACGACCTGCTGGCGCAGGCTGCTCGCGATCGACCGGACTGGCAGATCGCGATGTCGGTAATCACCCGTCGTGAGCCCGATCCGGCCTCAACCTCAAGGAGCGCAACGAAGTAGTGCGCCAGTCTCGATCGGACGGACCACATGCGCGAGGGCCACGAGTGGCGACCGGGGAGAACACCAGATGAACACAAAACACCGGGTCGTGCTGAACGCGCTGGCCGCCGAGCCGGGCACGCAACTGCATGTGCCGAACGTCGGTCCCGTGCTCTCGACTGGATACCGGCGATGCTGCGGCAGAACCTCGGTCGTGTGGTCCATGAGCCGGGTGCCGTACGAACTGGAGTACGGAGCACACGGGGTCTGCGCGCCCGTCGGATGGTGAATCGCGCTTGCGTCGGTGACGGCCACGGAGCCCGTTGAACAGGTAATCCGATCCGCGTCCTCTCCGGCGCATAGCGCATCGCGGGCCGGTGAAGGATTCACACGACTTCGGTCATTGTGGGTGACGGATCGACTACTTCATGCGAGGGTGTCCAGGTCCCCGATATCGCGAGAGCCCAGGGAGTGGGCATGGCCGAGCAGCCGCCAGACACCGAACTGCCAGCGCGGTTTCGCGACGTGTTCGCCGTCAGCGAGTTCCGGATCTTGTGGCTCGCCCACGCCCAGTCCCGCATTGGGGACCAACTGGCGCGCGTCGCGCTGTCAGTGCTGGTCTACGACAGGACGCAGTCGGCCGCGTTGACGGCGTTGACCTACGCGATGACGATCCTGCCGACCTTGGCCGGCGGCGCGTTGCTGTCGGGCTTGGCCGACCGGTTCTCCCGTCGTGGCGTGATGGTGGTCGCCGACGTGGTCCGGGCGGTGCTGGTCGCGGTCATGGCGCTGCCGGGTCAGCCGATCGTGGTGTTGGTCGTGTTGCTGATCGTCGTGCAACTGCCCTACGCGCCGTTCTCCTCGGCGCGCAGCGCGATCTTGCCGAAGATCCTCTCCGGTGACCGGTTCGTGGTCGGCATGGCCGTCATGCGCACCACCGACCAGCTCGGTCTGGTCGGCGGGATCGGCGTGGGCGCAGCCTTGGTCACCGCGCTGGGCACCAACACCACCCTGTGGATCGACGCGGCCAGTTTCGCCGTCTCCGCCGCCCTCGTCACCTGGGGAGTACGAGCTCACCGCCCGCCCGCGGCCGGCACCACCACCTCACCCGCCTCACCGCGTACCTGGTGGCACTCGCTTCGCGCCGGAGCGACCTTGGTCGTCGGCGACCGGCGGCTGCGCGCGCTGACGGCACTGGCCTGCATAAACGGCTTCTATGTCATCCCCGAAGGGATCGCGGTGCCCTACGCGGCGCAGCTACGGGGCGCGGGCGGCACGGCAGTGGTGGGCTGGTTGCTCGCGGCGATCCCGGCGGGCTCGGTGGTCGGGATGCTGATCCTCAAGAGC
>CAJCJE010000294.1 GCA_903970565.1 Candidatus Melainabacteria bacterium
CTCGCCCGGTTCGATCACGCCCGCCGCAACCTGGCCGGTCGGCGAGGACTCGACCTTCCAGTCCGGACGGGCGGTCTCGGTGGCGGCGACGCGGGCCAGCAGCGCGTCGTAGTCGGCATCGTCGATGCGCAGTTCGGCCCCGGTGTAGTACGCCCGGGCCGCCGCGCGCACCTCGGCGACCGCCGAGGCGTAGCGCTCGGCGGTGTCGAAGGGCCGCGCGAGGGCCGCGTCGACGACCGGGGCGAGGGGTTCGGTGGGATCGGCGAGTGGTTCGGGTCGAGTCGTGGTCATGACGTCCTCCACCTTGCGGATCGATACCAAAATACCGTCGCGACCACGGCTGTCCAGTGCGTTGCGCGGGATCGCGTCGTCGAGGACCGGTTCACGGACGACCCGGTTCACACCGCGGCGCGACGAGCCGGGGCCGCATACAGCTCGGGCAGGGCCATCAGGACCGGGGGGTCCAGCGGTCGGGGCCGGCGCAGCACGACGTCGGCCAACTGCGCGGTGACGCCGGGCTCGATCCGGATCGGCCCCGCGCTGCCCACATAGCCGCCCGCCTCGGCCAGCCGCCCTGGCGGAGCCGGCATGGTGTGCGCCAGCAGGTACCACTGCCCGGCCGGGACATCGGGCAGCGCGTAGGCGTCCGGGGAGCGCAGGACGGCGTAGCGCACCGGCCGGCCCTCGGGAATGCGGCTGGGGAACAGCCCAACGAACACCGGTCGCTCAGCCATCCCGTCGGCCGGCCGGACGTGTCCGCGTAACTCGGTGACGCCCGTCGGACCGGCCGCGTCGTCGGTCTCGCCGCGCGCGCCGACGAACATCGGCAGCCGCACCCGGCCGCGCAGGCGGTACTCGATCGGCGCCACCCCGACCCGCAGCCGGAACCGGGTGCTGAACGTGCCGACGCTGTTGTAGCCGACCCGGTAGCTGATGTCCGCGACGGTCTGTTCGGTGACCCGCAACAGCCGTTTGGCCTCGGCAAGTCGCACCGCGGAGAGGAACCGTCCCGGTGAGACCCCGGTGGCCTCCTGGAAGATGCGGGAGAAGTGGTATTTACTGAACATGGCCGAGCGCGCCAGATCGTCGAGGGTCAGCGGCTCGGCCAGGTTGGCCCGCATGGTGCCGATGGCTCTCTCCACCGCGCGCAGGACGGTCTCATCCATTGTGCCGCCCTTCTCAGAAGTGGATTGCTGCTGGTGGAAATCACCGTCTCAGCACACTAATCTTCGGGCGGCTACTTCTGAAGTGCTTTCATCATCGCTGCGCGTGAATCCGTGTATGACAACACCGTGAAAAATTCATAGCCCGTTCGGGTTTTCCCAGGTTCGGCGAGGTTCGTATCACACCGAAAATTCTTCTCTCGGCCTGGTGAATTCGCACGATTCGGACCGGTCGCGACGTGAATGGAGAAGTCGCGGCACCAGACACGTCGACACTGTTAACCGGGGTGGACTGGCGTGGCCATCGCGACCGGAACGCTCCGCCGAAACATATCGACGACATCACAACGGAGAAGCGGATGACCACGACCACCACCACGACCGCACGGGTGACCCCGTCCGCGGGCGATCAGGCTGCCGTCGCATTCATTCCAAGCCGTGTTGTCGCGGCCTGGAATGCGCAGAACCCGGATGCGTTCGCGAACGTGTTCAGTGATGGTGGCACCATGATCCTGCTCGGCGAGATCTGCCGGGGACGCGAGGAGATCCGCGCGTTCGCCTCGGCCGTGTTCGCCGGCCGATACCGGGGCGCCAGGGTGAGCGCGCGGCCGATCAGCGTCCAGTTCTTCGGCCCGCACGTCGGCACGCTGATCTCCGAATGGAGCCTGCTGCGGCCGGCGGGCGGTGAAGCACTCGACGCGGACACCTGGCAGGTGTCCTGGGTGGTGGTCAGGTCCGACCGGGGCTGGGAACTCGCCGCCTACCAGAGCAGCCCGAGGGAACCGCGCTGACCGACCGGCACATCGGCCACCCATACGGCGAGGCCGCCGAGGAAACTCGGCGGCCTCGCTGTGGCGGCGGGGAAGCCGCCCTGTCCGGTCAGCTCTTGATCGGGCTGCTCTGGTGGGAGAACAGCCGCAGCCGGCCCTCGGCCTCGCGCACGATCACCCAGACCGCGCGGATCGCCCGTTCCGGCGCGATCTCGCTCTCGCCGGCGAGGATGATCCCCCCCTCGGTGATCGCCACCGCGATCTCCGGGGTGAGGAACGTGACCGACAACGGCCAGCCGTACACGTGGGCCCCCCGCAGGTAACCCTCGAACCCGGCACTCAGGTAGTCGCGGATCTGCTCGCGGCTGGTGAGCTGGTTGTCCTGCAACAGCAGGCTGCCGTTGTCCGTGAAGACCTCGGCGAAGACGTCCGGGTCGTTGCGCAGCCAGGCATCCTGGATGCGCTGCGGCACCGTCAGTACCGCCTTCTCGTTGTCCTCGGTGAACGACCGGTAGAAGGAGGTGTCCTCCTCGACGCCGGCCGCGGTCAGGATCTCTGTGGCGTTGCCCCAGGAAACCTTACTGGACAAGGTTTTTCCCTCCTCTACGTCGGTCACCAGCGGAGTGTGGCGCCCGAGCCACGGGGGCTGTTCTGGTAGACGGCGAGCTGCCACTGGCCGTCGGTGCGGACCACGACCCAGGTGGAGCGTACGGCGAGTTCGGGTTCGATCTCGGTCTCGCCGGGGGCCAGGATTCCGCCGTGGGTGCGCAGCAGGGCGACGTCGTCGGAGACGAACCGCACGTCGACCGGCTGGCCGGTCACGCCACTGTCCTTGAACGGGCCGGCATACGCAGCGGCCATGAACGCCTCGATCTCGTCGCGGCCGCGCTTGAGGACGTCGCCGGGCAGGATGAGCACGCCGTCATCGGTGAACACGCTCGCGACACCGGTCGCGTCGTTCTTGGCCCACGCGGCGACCAGGCGCAGCGGCACACTCAGCACCGCCTTCTCCCGGTCACTGGTGAATGAACCGTAGTAGGCGTCCAGCCTGCTTTTTTCGTCGACGGAAGCGGTAGGGGACACAGTGATTCTCCTTCTCGTTGGCGAGCCAAACCGGTGCCAAGAATTCTGGCG
>CAJCJE010000295.1 GCA_903970565.1 Candidatus Melainabacteria bacterium
GAGCTGGAGGTCACCGCCTCGATCCAGCAGCCCAGCCCCGGTAACGGCCTGGGTTACTGGCCGGCGTTCTGGATGCTCGGACCGGGCCAGTGGCCGGAGAACGGCGAGATCGACATCATGGAGGATGTCAACGCGCTGTCCGAGGTCTCCGGCACCATCCACTGTGGCACCGATCCCGGCGGTCCGTGCAACGAGGGCACCGGCATCGGCAGTGGGCTGCGGGCCTGTGGCGGCTGCCAGACCGGCTACCACACCTACAGCATGATCCTGAACCGCACCAACACCTCCGACGAGTCGATCACCTTCTATCTCGACGGAAACTCCTACTACAGCGTCAGCGAGTCCCAGGTGGGCACCTCGACCTGGCAGGCTGCCTACGATCACAACATGGACATCATCTTCGACCTGGCGATGGGCGGTGCCTACCCCAACGGCGTGTGCGGCTGCACCTCACCGAGCGGGTCGACCACCTCGGGTGGCACGATGAGCGTCGCCTACGTCGCGGCCTACTCCACCAGCGGCGGCGGCACCACTCCCCCGCCCACCGGCAGCACCGGGCCGATCGTGTCCGGCGTGTCCGGCAACCTGTGCATCGACGACCAAGCCGCCAGCACGGCGGACTACAACCCGGTCCAGATCTACACCTGCAACGGCACCACTGCCCAGCAGTGGACGGTCGTGCAGGCCGGCAGCACGGTGCAGGTGCTCGGCAAGTGCATGGACATCTACGCGGCCGGGACAGCCGACGGAACAAAAGTGGACCTCTACGACTGCAACGGCACCGGCGCACAGGTCTGGGAACCGCAGTCGGACGGCGCACTGTACAACCCGGCGTCCAACAAGTGTCTCGATGATCCGAGCGGCTCCACGACAGCGGGCACGCAGTTGCAGATCTGGGATTGCAACGGCACCAGCGCGCAGAAGTGGACCCTGCCCTGATCGTCCGGCCGCTGGGGAAGGGCTGGCCCGCGTGACGACGGGGTCAGCTGGTCAGCTCTCGCGCGGCGCCGTATCCGGTGGCGCCGCGCGGGAGCCGACCGCCGGCCGCGAGGAAATCGGCGACGGGAAGGGTGGCCGCGCCGCGGGCAACGGCATGGGCGCCGAGTTGACACAGGTCGATCCGGGTCTGGCCGAACGGGTAGCGCAGCGCGTTGTCGGCGGCGACCTCCTTGATCGTGCCGAGTAGTCGGTGACCGAGCATGAGCCCGGCCCAGCCGCCGAGAATCACCCGTTCCGGGTTCAGCAGGTTGATCAGATTGGCGATACCGATGCCGAGATACGTCGCCGTGTGGGCCAACACGGTTCTGGCCGCTTCGGCGCTCTCGTCCTCGCGCGTCGAACTCGCCGCGTCCAGCAGTTGGCCGAGCGCGATCTCCTGGTCCTCGGGCAGCTGCCGTTGTTCGGCCAGGCTTTCGGAGTACCGGTCGAGAATGGCGGTCGCGCCGATGTACGCCTCCAGACAGCCGAGCGCGCCGCAGCGACAGCGCCGGCCGGCGACGGCGACCGTGGTGTGTCCCCATTCACCCGCGCTGCTGCTCACCCCTCGGTATGCCGTGCCGTCGACCACGATGGCCGCGCCGACCCCGGAGCCGATGAGCACGATCGCGGTACTGCCCGCGCCCCGTCCGGCGCCCAGCCACATCTCGGCCTGCCCCATCGCGGTCGCGCCGTTGTCGATGAACAGCGGCAGGTCGGTGATCTCGGCGAGCATGTCCCGCAGTGGGACGGCCGACCAGCCGATGGTCTGCGCGTCCACCACGGCCGGGGAATCGCGGCGCACCACGCCGGGCACGCCAACCCCGATGCCCAGGACGCGCTCGGCGTCGACCCCGCTGCTGCCCAGCACCATGTGCAGCCCGGCCCTGATCCGGTCCACGACGACGGACGGCGCGCAGGTGCCCGCTTCGACCGGGAACTCGGCGCGGGCACGTTCGGTGAGGGCGAGGTCGAACAGCTCGACGCGTACCCGTGTCTCGCCGACGTCGACACCGACCACGGCAAACGCGCTCTGGTTGACCCGCAACAGGATTCGCGGCCGGCCGCCGTCGGAACCGACCGAGCCGGCCTCGACGACGAGTTCCTCGGCGACCAGGTCAGCGATGAGTTTGCTGACCGAGGCCGCGCTGAGCCCGACCGAGGTGATCAGCTCCTGGCGGCTGAGCGGACCGTCGAAGTACAGCCTGCGCAGCAGTGCCGACCTGTTCGCCCGCCGCAGGTCGCGCACTGTCCTGCCGGCCGAGATGACCATGCCTGTCCTCCCCGGACGACGAGTGATCACGTCCATGTTCCCGGCTGCCCGCAACGCCCGTCGGCCTTTCCGCCACAGGCTAGTCCGTTCAGTTCGCGGGACATGCGACAACTCTTGACGACCTCATAATTTACGTGTTAAACCACAATAAAAAGAAAGACTGGTCCAGACAACTCCACGCTGTGTGCGACAGTCGGCAGGATCTCGATCGACCCAGCGGATCGGCCGCCGCGCACAACGACCGGAGCTGGTGACCGGATCGTCCGCACCGGACATTCGGTGCCGCGTCA
>CAJCJE010000296.1 GCA_903970565.1 Candidatus Melainabacteria bacterium
CCACCATCCCGTTCTTCTCCTCGGTCGAGGGCACGGTGTTGCCCGGTCCGGCGCTGGACAGCGACTACTGGTACCGCAATCTCCGCGAGCCGGTGCGGTTCGCGCCCGCCGTGGCCGCCCTGCTCGGCAGCGGACACGACACCTTCCTGGAGATGAGCCCGCAGCCGGTGCTGGCCCTGGCCGTGCAGGAAACCATCGACGCGGCCGGTGCCAACGCCGTCGTGGTGGGTTCGCTGCGCCGGGGCGAGGGCGGCCAGCGCCGGCTGCTGACCTCGCTGGCGCAGGCCTACGTCCGGGGCATCGGCATCGACTGGACCCGCGTCTTCGCCCCGGCGAGGCCGACCCGCGTCGAACTGCCCAGCTATGCCTTCCAACACGAACGGTTCTGGCCGAAGCCGGGCCGCGCCAGGCACGACGCGCGGTCGCTGGGGCTGACCGATCTGGGCGGACACGGTCTGCTCGGCGCCGCGATCGGACTGGCCGGCGGCGGCTGGGCGTTCTCCGGGCGGCTGTCGCTGGACACCCACCGCTGGCTCGCCGACCACCAGGTCTTCTCCTCGGTGCTGTTTCCCGGCACCGGTTTCGTCGAACTGGCGTTGCGCGTTGGCGAACTTCTCGGCCGCGACGGCCTGGACGAGCTGACCCTGAGCACCCCGCTGATCCTGCCGCCGCGCGGCGCCGTCGCCATCCAGGTGATCGTGACCGAGCGCGAGGTCGCGATCTACTCCAGGGCCGAGGAACTCGGCGAGGACGCCGAATGGTGTCTGCACGCCACCGCCGTGCTCGCCGACACGAAGTCCGAAGTGGACACCTCCTGGTCTGGTCAGTGGCCGCCGGCCGACACCGAGGCGGTCGACGTCCAGGCGTTCTATGCCGACCTCGCCGAGGTCGGTCTGGCCTACGGCCCGGCCTTCCAGGGCCTGCGCGCGGCCTGGCGGACCGAGGAGGAGGTCTACACCGAGGTCGTCCTGCCGGAGGGCTCCTCCGCCGGTGACTTCGGCATCCACCCCGCGCTGCTGGACGCGGCCCTGCAAGGGCTGGGGCTGATCTCCTCGGGCGCGGCGCGCGTGCCGTTCTCCTGGAACCGGGTCACCCTGGGCGCGGTGGGCGCCGACCGGATGCGGGTCCGGCTGACCCGCGCCGGCGCCGACCACTTCGGCCTCACCGCCGTGGACCCGGCCGGGGAACTGGTGTTCAGCGCCGAGAACGTGGTGGTGCGGGAGGCAACGGCCGACCAGTTCAACCAGGCCCCGGCCGCCGAACCGCTGCTGACCCTGACCTGGCAGCCGGTCGACCTGCTTGAGCCCGGCGAGCCCGGTACCTGGCAGGTGCTCGACGAGGACTCCTTCGGGGTCGGCCACTTCGACTCCGGGCCGGCGGTGACGACCCTGGCGGTGACCGGGGGAGCGGCCCTGGACCAGACGGCTCGGGTGCTGGATCTGGTGCAGAACGTGCTGCGCGAGCCGGCCGCGCCCCGACTGGTGGTGCTGACCCGTGGTGCCGTCGTGGTCGACGCGGCCGACCGCGCGAGGCGGACGCCGGAGGTGGGCGCCGCCGCGGTGTGGGGGTTGCTGCGCTCCGTCGCCTCCGAACATCCGGACCGGGTCAGCGTCGTCGATGTCGACGAGGAGTCCGTCGAGCAACTGCCGGCGGTGGTCGCGGCCGGCCTCTCCGAAGCGGTGCTGCGCGGCGGTTCGTGCTACATCCCGCGCCTGGCCAGGGTTGCCGATACCGACGAGGCCGGGCGGGACAGGCCGCTGGGCGCGGGACCGGTGCTGATCACCGGGGGCACCGGCGACCTCGGCATGATCCTCGCCCGCCACCTGGTCGCCCGCCACGGCGCGCGGGACCTGGTGCTGGTCAGCCGGACCGGGCAGGCGCCCGAACTGGTCGAGGAGCTGACCGAGGCCGGCGCGCGGGTCCGGGTTCGGGCCTGCGATGTCGCCGACCGGGACGCCCTGGCCGAACTCATCGCGGACCTCGGCCCGCTGGGGTCGGTCTTCCACGCGGCCGGCGTCGTCGACGACACCGTGATCACCAGCCTCACCCACGGCCACCTGAACCGGGCGATCGGACCCAAGGTCGACGGCGCGCGGTGGCTGCACGAACTCACCGCCGAGATGGACCTGAGCCATTTCGTGCTGTTCTCCTCCGTCGCCGGCCTGCTCGGCAGTGCCGGGCAGGGTAACCACGCGGCGGCCAATGCCGGGCTGGACGCCTTCGCCCAGTACCGGCGCTCGCTCGGCCGGCCCGCCGTCTCGCTGGCCTGGGGGCCCTGGGAGGGCGGCAGCGTCGGCAAACTGTCCTCTGTGGACATTGTTCGGATGGGTCGGGCCGGGATGCGGCTGCTGACCGCGACCAGCGGCATGGCCCTGCTGGACGCGGCACTGGCCAGCGACGAGGCGCTGCTGGTGCCGGTGCTGATCGGCGGGCCGTCCGTCGACCCGGACCGGGTACCACCGCTGCTGTCCGGCCTGCTGCGCCCGGCCCGGCGGAAATCCGCCCGGTCGGGTGGCGTGGCCGCCGACGGCGGGCTGGCCGCGCGACTGCGGACGCTGGCACCGGCCCAGCGGCGCGAGGCCGTGGTGGATCTGGTGCGCGGCGAGGCCGCGGCCGTACTCGGACACGCCTCCGGCCGCGCCATCGACATCCAGCGCGGATTCAAGGATCTCGGCTTCGACTCGCTGACCGCCGTGGACCTGCGCAACCGGCTGGCCGCCGGCACCGGGTTGCGGCTGCCGGCCACCCTGGTCTTCGACTACCCGAACGTCGACGCGCTGGCCGGCTTCCTGCTCACCGGGCTGGACTCCGGTGCTCAGCCGGTCGCGGCCAGGTCGGTGGCTGCCGCGCCGGCCGAGGCCGAGATCGCGATCGTCGGCATGGCCTGCCGGTTCCCCGGCGGTTCGGACTCACCCGAGGCGCTGTGGGACCTGGTGGCCGCCGGCACCGACGCGATCGGGCCCTTCCCCACCGACCGCGGCTGGCTGGCCAGCGGCGGGGTCGGCGGGTTCGTGCCCGGCGCTACCCGGTTCGACCCGGAGTTCTTCGGCATCTCGCCGCGCGAGGCGCTGGCGATGGACCCCCAACAACGCCTGGTGCTGGAGTGCTCCTGGGAGGCCCTGGAGCGGGCCGGCATCGACCCGCACGGCCTGCGCCGCAGCGACACCGGCGTCTATCTCGGCCTGTCCCACTCGGTGTACCAGGACGCGGCCGGTGGTCTCGACGACGCCTCGCAGGGCTTCGCGGTCACCGGCACCTCGCCGAGCGTGGCCTCCGGCCGGGTCTCCTACGTCCTGGGCCTGGAAGGTCCCTCGGTGTCGGTGGACACCGCCTGCTCCTCGGCCCTGGTGGCGGTTCACCTTGCCGCGCAGGCACTTCGCCGGAGCGAGTGTTCGCTGGCGATCGTCGGTGGCGCGGCGATCATGGCCACCGACGGGCTGTTCGCCGCGTTCGAGATGCAGGGCGGCCTGGCCGCCGACGGCCGGTGCAAGGCCTTCGCCGACGCCGCCGACGGCACCAGCTGGTCGGAGGGCGTCGGCATCCTGGTCACCGAGCGCCTGGCCGACGCCCGTAAGGCCGGTCACCAGGTGCTGGCGGTGATCCGGGGCTCCTCGGTCAACTCCGACGGCGCGTCCAACGGCCTGACCGCCCCCAACGGTCCCTCCCAGCAGCGCGTCATCGGCCAGGCCCTGGCCGACGCGGGACTGCGCGGCGACGAGGTCGACGCGGTGGAGGCGCACGGCACCGGGACGAGGCTCGGCGATCCGATCGAGGCGCAGGCCCTGCTGGCCACCTACGGCCAGCAGCGCTCCGAACCGCTGTGGCTGGGTTCGATCAAGTCGAACCTCGGCCACTCCCAGGCGGCCTCCGGGATGGCCGGCGTGATCAAGATGGTGCAGGCCATGCGGCACGGCGTGCTGCCCAGGACCCTGCACGTCGACCAGCCGTCGTCGCAGGTGGACTGGTCGGTCGGCGAGGTCCGGCTGCTGACCGAGGCTCGGCCGTGGCCGGAACACGACCGTCCGCGCCGGGCCGGGGTGTCCGCGTTCGGCATCAGCGGCACCAACGCGCACCTGCTGCTCGAACACGATCCGGCCGAGTCCGCCGAGCCCACCCCGGTCGACCCCGAGTCGAGTACCGAGCCGGCCACTGAGCCGAGCATGGTGCCGCTGGCGTTGTCCGCGCGCACCGACGCGGCGCTGCGTGAGTACGCCGGGGAGCTGCGGGCCGCGCTGGTCAGCCACCCGGACTGGTCGAGCGGCGCCCTCGCCCGCTACCTGACCACCTCCCGGGCCCGGTTCGCTCGGCGCGCGGTGCTGCTCGGGCGCGACCGCGCCGATTTCCTCGACGCGCTGGGCACGCTGGCCGACGGCGGCGACAGCGACGCGGTGCTGCGGGCGACCGCCCGGCCGCACGGGAAAACCGTGTTCGTCTTCCCCGGCCAGGGTTCGCAGTGGACCGGGATGGCCGTGGACCTGATCGGACAGTCGCCGGTTTTCCGGGCCGCGATGGCGGACTGCGCGCGTGCGCTGGAGCCGTACGTGGACTGGTCACTGGTGGACGTGCTGACCACCGGGGAGCTGGACCGGCTGGACGTGGTACAGCCCGCGCTGTTCGCGGTCATGGTGTCGTTGGCCCGGCTCTGGCAGTCCTACGGGGTGGCGCCGGACGCGGTGATCGGCCACTCGCAGGGCGAGATCGCCGCCGCGCACATCGCCGGCGCGCTCTCGCTGGACGACGCCGCCCGGATCGTCGCGCTGCGCAGCCAGACCCTGCTTTCGTTGTGCGGCAAGGGCGGCATGGCCTCCTGCGGCCTGAGCCCGGCCGAGACGACGGAACTGATCACCCCCTGGTCGGAGGAGTTGTCCGTCGCGGCGGTCAACGGCCCCCGCTCCACCGTCATCGCCGGCAACGCCGACGCCCTGGACGAACTGCTCGTCGAGTGTGAGCGCCGGGAGATCCGCGCCAAGCGCATCCCGGTCGACTACGCCTCGCACTCGGTGCATGTCGAACAACTGCGGGAGGAACTGCTCGACTCGCTCGCGGACATCACCCCGGGCCCGGCCGAGATCGCGTTCTACTCGACCGTGCGCGGCGAAGCGCTGG
Source organism: Candidatus Melainabacteria bacterium (assembly GCA_903970565.1). GTDB lineage: Bacteria > Actinomycetota > Actinomycetes > Mycobacteriales > Pseudonocardiaceae > CAJCJE01. The sequence goes on from CAJCJE010000296.1 coordinate 5,107, forward strand.
ACACCACCGAACTCGACGCCCGCTACTGGTATGACAACCTGCGGCAGCCGGTGCGGTTCGAGGCGACCGTGCGGGAACTGCTCGATCGCGAGCACGACGTGTTCCTGGAGATCAGCCCGCATCCGGTGCTGACCCTGGGCATCGAGGAAACGATCGCGGAACTGGACGCCCCGGCGGTCGCGCTGGACTCGCTGCGGCGCGGCAGGGGCGACCTGGCCACCTTCGTCGCGGCCCTGGGCCGGGCGCACGCCAACGGCATCGAACCCCGGTGGGACGCGGTGTTCGACGGGATCGCCCACCGGCCGTTCGACGCGCCCACCTATCGGTTCCAGCGCCGGCACTACTGGCCCCGGCGCGGCTCGGCCAGCCGAGGCGCCGCCGGCACGGCGGAATCCTTCGGGCTGCGCGCCAACACTCACCCGTTCCTCGGCGTCGCGGTCGACCTGCCCGGCTCGGACGGGCTGGTGCTGGGCGGCGCGATCTCCGTGCGCACCCATCCCTGGCTGGCCGATCACGCGGTGCGCGGCACCGTGCTGCTGCCGGGCACCGCGTTCGTCGAACTGGCCATGACGGCCGCCGCCGCCGTGGGCAGCGGCCGGCTGGACGAGCTGACCCTGGCCGTGCCGCTGCTGCTGCCGTCCGAGGCGACCATGCGGATACAGGTCGCCGTCGACGCGCCGGACGAGGAGGACCTGCGCGTGGTGCGGATCTTCTCCCGGCGCGAGGACGCCGCCGAGGGCGAACCCTGGACCCGGCACGCCACCGGCGTGCTCAGCCCCGCCGACCCCGAGGCCGCGCCCGCGCCCGCGTATCCCGACGAATGGCCGCCCACCGGCGCCACCGAGGTCGACGTGCCCGCCCTCTATGCCAGGGCGACCGCGGCCGGTCTGGAGTACGGACCGGCCTTCCGCGCCACCCGGCGTGCCTGGCGGCGCGGCACGGAACTGTTCGCCGAGGTCGAACTGTCCACAGAGGACCACGTGGACGCCGGCTCGTTCCGGGTGCACCCGGCCCTGCTGGATGCCGGGCTGCACGTACTCGGCGCACCGGCCGACGCCACGGAGGCCGGCGGTGAACTCCAGGCGGCACTGCCGTTCTCCTGGACCGGGGTCTGGCTGAGTTCGTCCCCGGCCACGGCCGCGCGGGTGCGGATCGCGCCGGCCGAGGGCGGCGCGATGGCGATGACCGTCTTGGACGCGGGCGGCGCGCTGCTCGCCTCGGTCGCCGGGTTGGTGCTGCGCCCGTTCACCACCGAACAGTTGACCGCGACCAGCGCGCCGCTGCTCACCCTGGACTGGTCGACCCGGCCGGCGCCCACCGGCGACCCCGTGCGGTTGCGGGTCGTCCCGGTCGAGGTGGCGGCCGGCGATCCGGCCACCGCCGCGCGCCGGGCCACGGCCGAGGCGCTGGGACAACTACAGGACTGGCTGGGCCGGGCCGAGAACGCCGACGAGCGCCTGGTGTTCGTCACCAGGGGCGCGGTCGCCGTCGATGCCGGCGAGGTGCCCGACCCGGCGGCGGCGGCCGTCTGGGGTCTGGTCCGCTCGGCGCAGACCGAGAACCCCGATCGCGTCATCCTGGTGGACGCCGACGGCGACCTGCCGCTGGACGCGGTGGCCAGGGCGGGCGAAGGGCAGCTCGCGGTGCGTGGCGGCCGGCTGCGGGTGCCACGCCTGGCCCGCAGCACCGCCTCGGCCCCGGCGACGGCGCTGGACCCGGCCGGCACCATGCTGATCACCGGCGGGACCGGCGTACTGGGCGGGCTGATCGCCCGGCATCTGGTGCGGCAGCACGGTATCCGGCACCTCCTGCTGCTGAGCCGAAGCGGGCCGGTCGCGCCCGGCGCGACCGAACTCGGCGCGGAGCTGACCGAACTCGGTGCGGCCGTGTCGATCCTCGCGGTGGACGCCGCCGACCGGGACGCCCTCGCCGCCGCACTGGCCACGGTGCCGGCCGAGCACCCGCTGACCGGGGTGGTCCACGCGGCCGGCGTGCTCGACGACGGCGTGCTCGACTCGCTCACCCCCCAGCGGCTGGACGCGGTGTTCGCGGCCAAGGTCACCGCCGCGACCAACCTGCACGAGCTGACCGCGGGCGCGGACCTGCGCGCGTTCGTACTGTTCTCCTCGGCCGCCGGGCTGCTGGGCGGTGCCGGCCAGGCGAACTACGCGGCGGCCAACGTCTTCCTGGACACCCTTGCGCAACAGCGGGTCGCGCGGGGCCGGCCGGGCACCTCGCTGGCCTGGGGCCCCTGGGCTCGCGCCACCGGGCTGACCGGCGCGCTCAGTGACGGGGAACTGGCCAGGATCGTGCGCTCCGGCACCGTGCCGCTGCGCGACGAGGACGGTCTCGACCTGTTCGACCGGGCGATCAGCGGCGGCCCGGCGCTGGTCTTCGCGGCGCGGCTGGACCTGGGTGCCCTGCACGCCAGGGGCAGTGGCCTGCCCGCGATCTTCCACGGTCTGGTGCCGCCGGCCCGCAGGTCCGACACCCCGGCCGGGCCGGACTTCGCCGCGCTGCCCGCCGAGCAGCGCGGGCCGGCGATCGCCGGACTCGTGCGTGGCCAGGTCGCGTCCGTGCTCGGCTTCGCCGGCCCCGACGAGGTGGACGAACTGCGGCCGTTCAAGGAGATGGGCTTCGACTCGCTGACCGCGGTGGAACTGCGCAACCGGCTCGGCGCCGCGACCGGCCTGCGGCTGCCCCCGACCGTGGTCTTCGACTACCCGAACGCCAGGGCGCTGGGCGGCTACCTGCTCGCCGAGCTGATCCCGGACGCCGCCGACGGCGCGGCGGGTACGGCGACGCTGACCGGGGAACTGGACCGACTGGAGCGTGCCCTGGCCGAGTTGGCCGACGACGACCTGGTCCGGACCCGGACGATCGCCCGGATGGCCGAGCTGGTGTCCCGCTGGGGCGGCCGGCCCGATCAGGGCCGGGCC
>CAJCJE010000297.1 GCA_903970565.1 Candidatus Melainabacteria bacterium
CCGGCACGGCGAGCCGGTGCCCCCAGGCCGCCTCCCGGTCGAACTCCAGGGCCGGGTTCGTAGCCGCGAAATGGAAGTGCGAGCCGACCTGGATCGGCCGGTCACCCGTGTTGAGCACGGTCAACTCCACCCGGTCCACCTCCGGTGCGATCCACAGTGGACCATCACCCGGCACGATCTCGCCGGGGATCACTGGATCGGCCGATGTACGGTGACCAGCTTGGTGCCGTCCGGGAAGGTCGCCTCGACCTGCACCGAGGTCACCATCTCCGGCACGCCTTCCAGCACGTCCTCCCGGGTGAGCACCTGCTGGCCGGCGGACATCAGGTCGGCGACCCCACGGCCGTCGCGGGCACCCTCCAGCACCCAGGAGGAAATGATCGCCACCGCCTCCGGATAGTTCAGCTTCAGGCCACGAGCCCTGCGCTGCCGCGCGAGCTGCGCCGCGACGTGCAGCAGCAACTTCTCCTGTTCGTGCGGGGAGAGCAACACCGCGCAACCCCTTCCTGATGCGTACCTGACGCGTGTCAGCCTGTCGCCACCATCGGCAGGTCTACCGGCATCTCGCACGCATCGCCACCCGAGGTGACTCCCGTCGCGTCGACGCGAACGATCCGGTACCCGAACGGCAACCCTATGCAGCTGGGGTAACGGACATGTTTCCACGCCACTGCCCGCGGTGTAACCGGACTCGCCGTCGCGGCCGTGCCGGCGAGTCCGTCAGACCGGGGTGCCGGCCTGACGCTGCAACAGCACCTGCTCGATCAGCGCGGCCAGGATCTCCTTCACCGAATCACGTCGGCGGGCGTCGCAGTAGAGCACCGGGACCGACGGCCGGACGCCCAGCGCCTCCCGGACCTCATCGAGGTCGAAGATGTCGGCGCCGTCGAAGTCGTTGACCGCCACCAGGAACGGCGTGCCGTGCGACTCGAAGTACTCCAGCACCGGGTAGCAGTCCTCGATCCGCCGGGTGTCGGCGATGATCACCGCGCCGAGCGCGCCGTCGGTCAGGTCGTCCCAGAGGAAGTCGAACCGGTCCTGGCCGGGCGTGCCGAACAGGTACAGGATCAGGGTCGGGTCGAGGGTGATCCGGCCGAAGTCCAGCGCCACCGTCGTGGTGTGTTTGGAGTCCAGCAGCGAGGCGTCGTCGACCCCGACGGAATGCTCGGTCATCGCGGCTTCGGTGGTCAACGGCTCGATCTCGGAGATCGAGCCGATGAAGGTGGTCTTGCCGACGCCGAAGCCGCCACTGATGACGATCTTGATCGCGGACGGCGCGCCCATCCCGGCCGGCGCGTCGTAGTCCTCGTCATGGTGCTCGTCGTAGTCAGAGTGCCCTGACAAGATCCCTGATCCTTTCCAGCACATGCTCGGGAACAGCCTGCGGCGTCCGCAGCTGCACGAAGTTGTCGGTGTAGAGATCGGCGACCAGGACCCGTGCCACGCCGAGCGGAACCCCGACCAGCGCCGCGACCTCGGCGAGCGAGAGCGGAGTCCGGCACCGGTGCACGATCTGCCGCTGTTCGAAGTGCAACGGCGCGGTCAGGGCGGAGGGCAGGGACACCACCAGGGTTTCGATCCGCAGCCCGTCGTGCAGCGGCCGGGTCCGGCCCCCGGTGACGATGAACGGCCGGACGAAGGCCTCGGCGTCCTCGGCGTCCTCCTCGTCCTGGATCTCGATCTCCTCGTCGAGTTCGTGCCGGCCGCCGCCGGTCTCCTCGGTTTCGGTATCGAACCAGGACCGCGGTCGAGCGGCCGGAATCATCCTCGGATCGGGTAGCCGAGTCCCGTCATCGTTCATCGCAACAGCGTCTCTCTGAGCTGGCCGATCAGTGCTGGGGTGAGCAGGGTGCCGGCGCGCTCCACCAACAGTGCGATCTCGTAGCCGATCAGACCGACATCGCACTGTTCATCGGCGAGCACGGCAACGCAACTGCCGTTGGAGATGGTGGAAACCAACAGGAAGCCCTTGCGCATCTCGATCATGATGAGCTTCATGCCGCCGAACTCGTAGTAACGCGACGCGCTGCGGGCCAGGCTGGCCAGGCCGGACACCAGGGCGGCGAGCCGGTCGGCCCCGGTCCGGTCCAGGCCGCCGGACTTGGCGATCAGCAAACCGTCCGAGGACACCGCGACGGCGTCGAGCACACCGTCGGTCTCGCGGACGAAGTTGTTGATCAGCCAGTTGAAACTCTGCGGGTCCGCGCCCAACTCAGCACTCACCGGGAATCCTCCTCCTGTACCAAGGGCGATGGTCTGCCGTTCGTCCGCCCAGTCTGCCCGCGCTCGGCCGGTACCGAGCTGTGTTTGTGCCCTTCACCGCGGTGGTGTCCTCTGCTGAACGCCGACAACATGCCGCCGACCTCGTTGGCGCTGCGATCGCGGTGCTGGCCGCCGCCGGTCGAGGCGCCCCCGGTCCTGCCACCAGCCCTGATGTTCGGCTCGCGGGGGCTGATCGGAGGGGCGTCCTTGCGCTGTCGCTTGACCAGACCGTTGCGGGTCCGCTCCACCGGGGCGGCGTGGTTGACGGCCCGGCCTGGGGCCGGTGGAACGAGCGGCTCGGTGCGCGTCGGTGTGCCGGGCACCGGAACGGCAAGCTGCCGGATGGGCACCGAGGGCCACGACTGCTGATGGGTTGCGGGCCACTGCGCGCTGCCCGGATTGGCCGGAGTGTCCCGGCCGCCGTCCCGGCGCCCGCTCTGGTTTGTACCGCTCCCATTCGTGCTGTGCCCGTTGGTAGCGCTCCCATTCGTACCGTACTCATTCAAACCGTGCTCATTCTGGCCGTGCCCATTCGTACCTCGGACACTCGTATCCCGGCCGCTGGTATCCCGGCCGCTGGTATCCCGGCCACTCGTACTGTGCCCGCTCGTACTGCGTCCATCCGTACTGCGTCCATCCATGCTGTGCGCATCCATGCTGTGCGCATTCGTACTGGAGCCGTTCACGCCCCGGCCGTTCGTACCGCGCCCTCCGGTGCCCTGCCCATGCTGGCTACGACCGTTCTTACCCCGTCCCGCGACGTTGATCAGCGGCTTCGACTTCGGGGTTCCGGGAGCCGGCTCGATCAGCAACTCGGCCGGCAGCAGCATCCGGGCGGTGATGCCGGTCACCGGCGATTCCCCGACCTCGACGTTGATGTTGAGCTGCCTGGCGAGCCGGCCGACCACGTAGTGGCCGAGGAAGCGGGTCGGCGCGACCAGGAAGTTCTCCTCGTCCCGCAGCCTGGCCCGCGCTCTGGCCAGGTCCGGCGCGGACATTCCGACGCCGTAGTCGACGACGACGAGCAGATACCGGTCACCGGTACGCCGGCCGTAGATCTCCACCTCGACATCGGGCGGGGAGAACATCAGGCCGTTCTCGACCAGTTCGGCAAGCATGTGCGCGACCTCGGTGACCACCGGTCCGCTGATCAGTGCGTCATCGACCCGGCGCAGCACGACCCGCCGGTAGTCCTCCACCTCCGAGAGCGCGGCTCGGATGACGTCGGCGACCGGCAGGGGCTGGGCCGAGGGCCGGGGGCTGGTCTCGCCGACCAGCACCAGCAGACTCTCCGCGTTGCGGCGCATCCGGGTGGCGAGATGGTCGAGCTCGAACATGTTGCTCAGCGCGGCCGGGTCCAGCTCCTCCTGCTCGAACTTGCTGATCAACGACAGCTGGCGGCGCACCAGGTTCTGGTTTCGCCGACCGAGGTTGGCCAGCGACGCGGTGGTGTTGTGCCGGATCAGCGCCTGCTGGCCGGCCAGCGTCAACGCCGCGCCCTGCACCCGGTCCAGCGCGTCGGCCATCGCCGCGATCTCACTCGCGGCTCCCTCCGGCACGGCGACCGGCGCGGGTGTCGGCACGTCCGCCGCGTCCGAGGCGGTCTGCAACGCCGCGACCGCGTCCGGCAACCGCCGCGCGGACACGTCGTCGGCTTCCCTGGCCAGCTGGCTCAACGGCCCGATGACCGACCGGGCCGCACCGATCACCAGGGCGATCATGGCCGCGATGGTCAGCGCGGCGAGCACGCCCATGATCACCAACAGTCGGGTCGCGCCGCCGGCCAGCGTGTTGGCCCGCGCGGTGATGTCCGCGCCGACGGACAGCTGGACGGCCCGCAGGTTGTTGATCACCGTGGTGATCGCGTCGCCCCAACTGGTCGGGCTCACCGAGACCGGCAGCTGGCCGCCGACACCGGCGACCGCGGTGCCCTCGTCCTCCTCGGTCTGGGTGGCCGCGGTCGTGGTCAGCGCGCCGGCCAGCGCGTCGTTCTCGTTCTGGGTCGCGTAGACACCGAAGTCGGCGAGCGCGGCCTGTTTCTCACCGAGGATGGTGGCGAAGGTCGTGTAGTTGTCCGAGGTGAACACCGTGCCGGCGAACACCGCGTCGAGCAGGCCGCCCTCCTGGCCGATGTACTCCTTGGCATCGCCCAGCGCGTACAGCGCCTGTAGGCCGCGTCGGACGATGCTGTCGGAGGCCTCGTCGACGCCGAGATCCAGCGCGTTGATCGCGGAGATCGCGTCGCTGTAGAACTGGAAGGTCGTACTGCTCTGCGCGGAGCCGCTGTCCACCGAGTCCCGAATGCCGACCAGGCCGGCGAGGTTGGTCAGCGCCGAGCGAACCTGCGCGGCACCGGCGTCGACATTGGCCGGATCGTTGATGGTCTGGTTGAGCGTGGTCAGCGCGGCATCGGTCTTGGCCCGCTGCGGTCCGAGCTGCGCGCGGAACTCGCTCGCGCCACCGAGCACGCCGTTGGTCAGCGCGCGCTCCTCCTGGAGTTCGTGCACCAGACCCTGCGCGGCCAGCGCGACCGAGACGATCCGCTTCGTCTGGTTGGCCGTGGAGAACGAGCCGATCTGCGAGCTGACCAGAATCCCGAGCAGCGCGAGCACCAGCACGAGCGAGAAGGCCAGGATTCGGATCAACTTCGCCCTGATCGACCTCGGTCGTAGCACCAACCGCGACCCTCGGGTCAGCGCGGCGCCCAGTCGCGAGAGTGCCCCGCGCACGATCGACGACCTCGAGACGGCGCCCTCCTGTTGAACCGAAGCAACCACGTTGCGTTGCGTACTCGCCGGGCCATCCTGCTGACGCGCGACCACGACACCTCCGTCACTGGGTTCGCTCGGTCGCATGACATTTCGAGGACGCAACACACAAGGCGACGAGAATGATCCCGCCACCTACCCCGACATCGGTTGCACTTGCCGCGAGACACCTGCGCCCAAAGACCGGCGAATCCTATCTACTTCTACTGGAAGGAGCCAGCCCGGCAGGGCCAAAAAAATACCGCGATGTCCAGAAATCCTATTGCGGTAACGACCATCACAGCGGCTCGCTGACCTCGGAAGACCCGGAAACCACATCCCGTGATCACCTGGTCACAGCCGGGGTCCGCACCGACACACTACGCCGAACAGGGCACGACGGATAGCCCGAATCCACCCACGAATCAATATCAACTTCGACGGAACTCCACGGACCAAGATCGGCCGAATGGCCCTGTCAAAAGTAACAATTGATCAGCAACGTGACCTCGCCCTATTCCAGCACAACGATCAATCAAACATACTGAAACATCGACCGACAACACTCGACCACCAACCCCTCGACGCCCTCAACCCACGGCACCTCTCCCCGGCGCGACGCACGCGACCGAGGACAGCCGACCGCAACTCACTGAACACGAAGAGTAGCCAGCGCCGCCATCGTCGACTGGTACCCGGGCCCGCCGGTCAGCCCTTGACCATGCGCGTTCGACGTACCTACGAGTTCTGCGAGCCCGCCACCTGTTGGCGGCGCGAAGCCGACGTCCCCCGCTCCCGCCGAAGCTTGCGGTACTCGCGGATCACCAACACGATGATCGCCACGTCGAGCGCGGCGAAGATCGGCAGCGTGATCGAGTGCGTGTGCACCGCGCGCCAGACCTCGTAGACGACGAACGCGCTCAGCACCACGACGCCGGCCGGGAACGCCCACATGACCCGCTTCGCCAGGGCCCAGACCAGGGCGAGCTTGATCAGGCCGTGCGCGAGCAGGTAGATGATCGCGAACAGCCTGGTCCCGCCGCCGGCGAAGTTGCCGGCCGCGGTCTGTAGATGCTGCGCCAGCGTGCCGTTCGGGTCGCCGAGCAGGTCACGGGTGATGATCGTGTTGGCCAGCCCGGTGATCGCCGCCGGCGGTATCACCATCAGCAACAGGCCGCCGATCAGCTGAACCCCGCCGTCGATCCCCTTGAGCGCGATCGCGAACCTGAACAGTCGGTCCGAGCCACCTGCCTTGCCCGGCGATCGAGTACTGGTCATGCGTTACCTCCGCGCGGCTGGGACCATGTCCCAGCCAGCCTGCCGCAGCCGGCCCAGGCCGGCAGCACCGACACGGTCACCACCCCCGAAACCGCCCGACTCGCCGCACCGTTTCGACCGGCCGGTCTCAGCAGCCGCGACCGCCGGCCGGCGCCACCCGCTCGGCGTCAATGGGTCGCCACCCCGATCAGCGCCCCCACCCCATAGGTCGCCGCCGTCGCGACGGCACCGAAGAACAGCTGGCGGAGTCCGTTGAGCCACCAGGTCCTGGGGCTGAACCTGGCGACGACCGCGCCGGCGACGAACAGCCCGATCGCGCCGGCTGCCAGGCCACCCCAGAGCACCTCGAAACCGAGCAGGAAGGGCAGCAGCGGGATGATGGCGCCGATCGAGAAGCAGATGAACGAGGACACCGCGGCAACGGCCGGCGACGGCTGCTCGTCCGGGTTGACACCCAACTCCTGGGTCAGGTGCACCCGCAGCGCGAGTTCGGGACTCGCATGCACCTCCTCGGCGACCAGTTCGGCGGTTTCCTGGCTCAGCCCCATCTCCCGGTACATCTCGATCAGCTCGGCCTGCTCGGCCTCGGGGTTGCTGGCCAGTTCGGCGCGTTCGGCCGCGGCCTCAACGTCGATGGCACTGTTCTGGGTGCCGACGGAGGTGTACTCGCCGAGTGCCATCGAGAAGGCACCGGCCACCAGACCGGCGATGCCGGACAACACGATGACCCGGCTACCGGCCCCGGCACCGCCGACCCCGGCCACCAACGCGATATTGGTCACCAAGCCGTCCATCGCGCCGAAGACGGCCGGGCGCAGCCACCCTCCCGAGACATCGGCGTGCGTGTGGCCGATTTCGGCGGGTCCTACCTTTTCCACGTTGGTCACCGATTGAGAATAATTGTCCATGATGGACTGAGGACAGCCTTGGCAAGCGCAGCCTTGCCTGTACCACAGCACTGTCCGACCACCCACGATGAGCGAGAAACCGCCCGGCCACAATGGCTGCTGCCAGGGCTGACGTGACTCGGAGGCGTTGGCGTTTCTCAGGGTAGCCTCAGGTACCTTCGGTAAGATAGATCACTTGGTATGACCTCTTTCTTTGGGCGCGCTTCGATCATCGGTAACGCTGAGGATGAGCAAGACTGCCGCGCACGGGAGAGCGGTCCCGACAACGGGCCGGCGCCGTCGGCCGTAGGGAGAAGATGACGGTGGGCGGCGCCCAGCGCAAGAATCGCAGACTGAAGCAGGACCAGACCGCCAAGGCCGCCGCAGCGGTAGCGGCAGCGCGGGGGACGCGCACGGACTCGACCAAGATCATCATTGGGGTCATCGTCGTCATCCTGGTGGCCGCCGGCGTGGTCGGTGGCGTGCTCTACAGCCAGCACCAGAAGACCGTCAGCGCCCAGACCGTCATCCCGGCACTGACCGTGAAAGGCTCGTCGAGCTATCCGCAGGTCCTGGACAAGGCCAACGCGACGATGCTCGTCGGCAAGCCGACGGCGAAGGTCACCCTCGACGCATACGAGGACTTCGAGTGCCCGATCTGCGGCGAGTTCGAGGCGTCGAACTTCAGCGACATCGAGAAGCAGCTCGAGGCCGGCAACATCCAGATCCGTTATCACATGCTCAACCTGCTGGACAACAGCTCGGTCCCGGCCGGCTACTCCTCCCTTGCCGCCAACACCGCGCTGGCCGTGGCAACCATCGCGCCCGAGAAGTTCATGGACATGCACTACAGCCTGTACCAGAAGCAGCCCCAGGAAGGTAAGGCCGGCTGGACCCAAGCCCAGCTGACCAGCCTGGCCAACCGACTCGGAGTCAGCGGTGCCGAGTTCGACAACCTGATCAACAACGGCACCTACAAGGCCCAGGTCAACAAGAACATGCTCGCCGCCGAAAGCAACCAGTCGCTGTTCCAGACCGACTCCGACGGCACCAAGGGCTTCGGCACGCCGACCATCGTGTACAACGGCCAGCCGGTCAACTACCAGACCACCGGATGGCTGGAGACGATCATCAACAGCGCCAAGGCCAAGGCC
>CAJCJE010000298.1 GCA_903970565.1 Candidatus Melainabacteria bacterium
CCTGCTGCTGCTGGCCACCGGCCTGCGCCGCCGCAAACGCCGCGCCTGGCAGATCGCGGTACTCACCACCGCCGTGATCGCCGTGCTGACCTTCTTCTTCCACCACGGTCCGACCACCGGCATCACCGCCCTCGCCCTGCTGATCGCGCTGCTACTCAAACGCCGCGAGTTCACCGCGTTTCCCGACCCGTCGATGGGCAAATGGCGCGCCATCGCCGTGTTCGTCGAGATGCTCGTCGGCGGGGTCGTGGTCAACTTCCTGATCCTGCTATTCAACCACCGCGACCTCGTCGGCAAGCCAGGTCTCCGGCCCATGCTCGAACACGCCGCGCTGACCCTGGTCGGCATCGAGGGGCCGATCACCTTCCGCAGCGAGTTCCTCGACGACGCCACCGCCACCTTCGGCCTCATCTTCGGCATCGGCGCGGTGCTGATCGGCGGCTACTTCCTGCTCCGGTCCGCCGAACCGAGGCCGTCGCTGAGCCGCGCCGACGAGTCCCAGATCCGCGAACTGCTCACCACGCACGGCAGCCAGGACTCACTCGGCTACTTCACCCTCCGCCGCGACAAGTCCGTCGTCTTCTCCCCGTCCAGCAAATCCGCCGTCGCCTACCGGGTACTGGCCGGCGTGGCGCTGTCCTCCGGTGACCCCCTCGGCGACCTGGAAGCCTGGCCGGGAGCCATCGACGAGTACCTGTCCGACTGCCGTCGCCACGGCTGGATACCAGCGGTCCTGGGCTGCTCCGAGCGCGCCGCGACCGTCTGGCACCGACACGGCCTCACCGTCCTGGAACTCGGCGACGAAGCCGTCGTCGAGGTGCCCACCTTCAGCACCCAGGGCCGCAAAATGCGCGGCGTCCGGCAAACCGTCGCCAAGGTCGGCCGGGCCGGCTACCAGGCCAGGGTGCGCCGCGCCAAGGACATCCCCGAGACCGAACACGCCGAACTGGCCACACTCGCCGACCACTGGCGCGGCACCGAAACCGAGCGCGGCTTCTCGATGGCCCTGTCCCGCCTCGCCGACTCGGCCGACCCGGAATGCGTCCTGGTCACCGCCGAACAGGATGGTCGGGTCCGGGGAATGCTCCAATTCGTACCGTGGGGCGAGGACGGCCTGTCCCTGGACCTGATGCGCCGTGACCGGGACGCCGACAACGGCCTCAACGAGTTCATGATCACCGAACTCCTGACCGGCTGTGCCGACCTCGGTGTGCGCAATGTCTCCCTCAACTTCGCCATGTTCCGCGCCGCCCTCGAACGCGGCGAACGCATCGGCGCCGGCCCCGTCGCCCGCCTCTGGGCGAGTGCGCTGCGCCTGGGATCACGCTGGTGGCAGATCGAGAGCCTGTACCGGTTCAACGCCAAGTTCCGGCCGATCTGGGTGCCCCGGTACCTGATCTTCCCGGCCGTCCGCGACCTCCCCAGAATCGCCCTGGCCGCGATGGAGGCCGAAGGCTTCGGCGGACGTCCCCCAGCCCTGCTCCGTATGCTCCGCCGAAGCTGATTACCGCAGGTCCAGGCCGCTATCCTGGCAAACAAGGGGCCCGTTTTGCCTCAGCGGTCAGGGTCTGTGTAGGCTACTCGTCAAGTGGTCAAGAGCCTGGGAGGCTTCGCCTAGTCTGGTCTATGGCGCCGCACTGCTAATGCGGTTTGGGGTTACCCCCCATCCCGGGTTCAAATCCCGGAGCCTCCGCAACGCTCGGTTCCGGCCGAGGGTATAACTTAATATGACGAACACGCGCCCGTAGCTCAACGGATAGAGCATCTGACTACGGATCAGAAGGTTAGGGGTTCGAATCCCTTCGGGCGCACATAGTGGCTGGTAGAGAAGGTGTGGAGCGGCGATCGCAAGATCACCCCCACACCTTTCCCATACTTTATGGCGAAGTTTCATCGATGACCGCCAGCAGCTCCGCGACCTTCGGACTAGCCGCAGCCCGTCCGAAATAGGTGTCCTGGGTGACGCTCACCCGCTTGTGCCCGAGCTGATCGGCGACCTCACGCACGGTCAACCCGCCATCGTTGAGCAACGTCGCCGCTGTCTTCCGGAACGTGTGACTGGTGACCCACCCGAACCCAAGCGGATCAAGCGCATCTCGGATATCCGCATTCGTGTTGGACCGATCCCGTAGCTTCGCGAGTTGCGACGCGAACACAACGTTCCACACGTTGTCCACATGCTCCCGAGCCTTCAACAGCGTGACGAGCCAGGCCGGCAGATGCAGCGTCCGCCACCCGGCTTCAGTCTTCGGCGCCGGCTGAATGACCAACCCCACGCCCCGCACTCGAACTACAGTCCCGCGCACTTCCACTGTGCACGCCTCCAGGTCCAACGCCTCCCAGGTGACGGCCAGCGTCTCGCCGATCCGCAATCCCGTGCCCAGCATGAAGTCCACCAACGACGGCACATCACGAGTCACGGCCTTCTTGTCCGCCCGCAGCCCAGCGCGCAGCACCCGCACCTCATCGAGCGTCAACGACCGCGCGGGCTTCTTCGAACTCGGCGCCGGTGTGATCTCCCGCAGCGGGTTGTGATCGACCGCGTCATGCCGAGCCGCCAGCCGCATGACCTGACTGATCACTGTCTTGGCATGCCGAGCCGCACCGGGGCCGGCCTTGTCCCGCACCGACGTGATGAACCGATCAGCCGTGCCCACGGTGACTTCCCGTACGCGCAGCTCACCCAGGCCGGGCAGGACATGCAGCTTCAGCGCATCGTCGTACGCGTTCAGCGTCGACGTGGCCTTGCCCTGCCCGGCCAGATCAGCTCGCCAGATCTCGCACACCACCCGAATCCGGGTGTCCGGGGTGACCTCACCGTTCGCCGTGACCCGCGCCCGATTCCGCAAGTCCTCCAGCAACCGCCGCTCGGCCTTCGCACCCGAGGCGCCGTGCCGCTCGACCGGCCGCGTCTTCCCGTCGAAATCCCGATAGTTCGCCGTGGCCCGCCAACTTTTCGGTCCTTCCTGGTACCGGCGGATCTTGCCCCAAGTACCCAGGACCAACGGTGGCCTACCCATGTCGTTCCCGCCTCACGCGCTCTTGTCCAGCGATTCGAACCAATTCACGACGTCCGTAGGCCGGTACCGGATGTACCGCCCCATGCGCCGCGCGATCGGTCCATAGCTCTGGTACCGCCACTGATACAGCGTTTTGACCGGCACCCCGAGGTAGGCCGATACGTCATCGACTGTCCACAGCCGACCGAGATTCACCACGTCACCCATGTCCGTCCCCCTCCTCGATCAGGCCGCTTGTCGAGTTGCCGAAGTTTCCGGACCGCCTGGTGGACCGGCAGCCGCCAACATGGCCCGGTCGTATTCGGCCTTCCACCGCGTCCGTTCCGCGATAGCCCGCATGAGCAGATGCGCCCGAGGAGGCACGCCAGGATCACCTGGTTTGACCTTGTTCCAGATCAGCCGGCTTGTGTCTTCGGTCGGCTTCTCGATCCCGACCGCAGCGAGCGCCTGGACCACGAACGCGCGCCGGTCAGCCTTGTGATCGGCCAGCGTCTTGCCCGACCACTTCCGCGACACCAACACCCGCCGCCCCGGAAGACCGAGCGTGGTCCGTCGATGCGCCCGCCCCTTGCAATTCCCCGGAACGGTCCGCGAGTTCGCGCCCATCGGTTGCACGCCGTACAGCAGCCAGACCGGGCACCGAGGCGAACACGGCGTCACCGACAGCTCAGCGTGCAGCCGTTCCGCGTGCCACCGTTGGGCATCAGTATCCGGCTCGACAACCTCAGCGACCGACTTGCACAGGTACTTGGTCAGGTAGCCGATGTGCCGCCCAGCTTCCTCCGAGCCACCGAGGATGCCCTTGGAATGCACCTGCGTCCCGAAGGTCACCACGTGCGCGGGTTCCTCGACCTCGTCAAGCGCATCCGCCCAGACCGTGAGCGGTTGACTGGTATCGGGGTCGACGAAGCTCTTGGTACGCGGCTCCCACACCGGCAGGCGGCCAT
>CAJCJE010000299.1 GCA_903970565.1 Candidatus Melainabacteria bacterium
CCAGCGGCATTCCCCGGCCGCGCAGATCTTCAACCGGTCCCATTGGCCCAGGACGGCGAGGCGGGCGCCGGCCGCGAGTACCGCGCCGACGGCGTCGCCGCCCACCAGTACCGGAACACCGGCAGCCAGTTCGATCCGGACCGGACCGTTGCCGGCCAGGCCGCCGAGCGGGTGTCCGGAGCCGTCGAGGGCGTGTCCGGAGCCGTCGAGTGGATTCGCCGGGCCGCCGAGCGGGTCTCCCCGATGGCTGATCGAGCCGCGCAGCGCGTCCCGCGCCAGGCGGGCATGGTCGCGGTCACCGGGCTCGTCGAGCCCGGTTCGCCGTGCCCAGTCTCGCCACTGCGCCTCGTCACCGAGCAGGTCGGTGCCGTCCTCGGTATCGAGCGTGTTGAGGAAGGCAAGAACCAGGTCGACGTCCCGATCGAGTTCGCCGGGGTCGGGCCCCCGGGACGGGGGTCGGGTAACAGGCTGCCATCCGCTTTCCTGGCCGGCGTGCGCGCCGGCGACCAGGCCAGTCACCACACCACTGTAGGCAAGTCCACGCCTTGCGGTACCGCCGCTCGCGGTTTTAGGGGTTTCGCCACCCTGGGAAACCACCAATCGCCCTTTACTGGTTATGGAGGATGTCGTGACCGCCCCAGAGGGGCCCCGGACCGTCGGTGTCGTGCTCGACTGCCCCGATCCGAGGGCGCTGGCCGAGTTCTACGCCGCGCTGCTGGGGTGGCCGGCCGAACCCGTCATGAACTACCAGGACAGCTGGGCGACGCTGACCAGTCCGAATGGCGGCATGACGCTGGAGTTCCAGCGGGCGCTGGAGTACCAGCCGCCGACGTGGCCGGACCCGCGCCGGCCGCAGATGTTCCATCTCGACGTCGCGGTGACCGATCTGGATGCCGCCCAGGCGCACGCGCTGGCCATCGGCGCCACCGTGCTGGACGTGTCCGGTGATCATCCCTCGTTCCGGGTCTGTGCCGACCCCGCCGGCCACCCGTTCTGCCTCTGTGCCTGCTGACCTGCGAACACGGCCCGCACGCACCTGCAAACCATGCGCGTGCTGACCAGGCGCAAGACCTCGGGTGATCTCGCCGACACGCTGATCTGCCCTGGCTGCTGGAACGGGTCATCAGCCGGATTCGCGGAGGGCGCCGTCCTGGCAGCTGGCCATCCGGCGGCTGCAACTGGACAGCGGTACGCCGGCCAGGGTGGTCGGCGGCGTCGCGGTGGTCCTGGCCGGGGCGATCGCGGTGCAGCTGATGCTCTTCGCCGCGGCCAACAGATACGACGTGCCCTCCACCCCGGCCTCGGCCGACACAGGTTGGATGGATGTGACCAGTTCGGCGGCGGCCGGTCCGAAGGTGGTCGCGGCCCTGGCCACCCTGCCGGCAGCCCATGAAGGTCGATCTGTTGCCGCGCTCCGACGGCACCCGCGAGGGAGCCAACCCGGCCGACCCGAACAGCGTCGACTACGAGGTCACCGTCGCCTCGT
Source organism: Candidatus Melainabacteria bacterium (assembly GCA_903970565.1). GTDB lineage: Bacteria > Actinomycetota > Actinomycetes > Mycobacteriales > Pseudonocardiaceae > CAJCJE01. Next base: position 1,487 of record CAJCJE010000299.1, read on the forward strand.
GCCCGACGATCAACCGGTACTTCCACACGACCGACCGCGCGGACGGCGTCGCGTTCGCCGTCGACGACGAGGACGACACGTACAACGTCAAGCCGGGCATGGTGTTGGAGCTGGCCTCGGCCCACGATCCGAACGTGGGGAGCAGCGTCGACCGACAGCCGACGATCGCCGGTCGCTACTCGGTGCCGGCGCACCTGCCCACGCTGCCGGAGCAGAACTCGAACGGAGACGGGCCCTACATCAGCAAGGGGGTCCTGCTCACCCCTGGTGCCGCCGCGCGGGCCGACCTGCCCGCCGATCTCTACACCGACACCTACGTGCGCACCGACCCCGGTCAACTCGACGCGGCGGACCAGGTCGCCAATGCCCTCGCCCCGCTGACCTGGCAGGTGCAGGTGGAGTCACTGTCCTCCGCCGACCAGCTCGACGCCGACCAGAAAACCTTCGGGACCATCCGCAACGTGTTGCTCGGCGGTTCGCTGTTCACCCTGCTGCTGGCCGGGTCAGCATGGTGGTGCTGGCACTGGAACAGGTGTGCGGGAGCGCCGCAGGCCACTGGCCGTGCTCGCGGCGGCCGGGGTTCCACGCTCGGCCCTGAGCCGTTCACTGCTGTGGCAGACCGCGGTTCCGGTGGTGCTCGGTGTCCTGGTCGCGATGGGTACCGGGATCGGGCTGGCCGCGCTGGTGACGCGGATAGCCGGCCTGCCACTGCTGATGGACTGGGGCACCATCGGCATTTTCGCCGGCGCGGCACTGGTGCTGGTGCTGCTGGTGACCGCGCTGACCCTGCCGGCCCTGCGCAGCGCGATGCGACTCTCCGCGCTGCGTACCGAATAGGAGCTGCCGCCCGAGAAACAGGAGCCAGCCGAGAAACAGGAGCTACCGGCCGAAAAACTGGCGTTGCCGGCCAAGGAACTGGTGTTGCCGGCCGAAAGGGTTGGGGGCAGGGGTCGAGCTGGGTTTCAGCGCAGTGCTGATCCCGGCTCGGCATCCAGCAGCGCCAGTTCCTCGCGGGTCGGCAGGCCGGCCCAGTCGCCGATGGTGGACACCGCGAACCCGGCCACGGTCACCGCGCGCAGCAGCCGCTGCCGCGTGTCCAGCGTGTCCAGCACCCCGGAGAGGTAGCCGGCGACGAATGCGTCCCCTGCTCCGACGGTGTCCACCGCGATCACCTTCCGCGCCGGCTGGTGCGCCGCTGCTTCGCCGGCCACGTAGGCACTCGCGCCCCGCGCGCCGCGTTTCACCACGACCTGCTCGACGCCCCGCGCCCGCAGCCAGTCAACCTGCGCCTGCTCGGTGTCGTGCTCCGGCGGGGTCAGCAGCGTCAGCTCGTCGTCGGAGGCCACTACGATGTCCACATAGGACACCAGTTCGCCGAGGGTCTGCCGGGCTTGCTCCGTCGACCACAGCCGGGAGCGGTGGTTGACGTCCAGGCAGACGATGACGCCCTCGGTGTGCGCCACCTCCACCGTTTCCCGGATCGCGCTCGCGGGATCGGCGCCCAACGCCGGGGTGATGCCGGTGACGTGCAGAATGCGCGGCCTTGGCTGGTAGGCGGCGAGCAGGTCGGTCGCCCGCAGATGCGAACCGGCCGAGGCGCTGCGGTGGTAGTCCACCCGCGTCACCCCGGCCGCCAGCGGTTCGAACACGATGATCCCGGTCGGCGCTGCCATCCGCCGCACCGCGCTGACATCGACCCCCTCGGCACGCAACGTGCGCAGCACCAGCGAACCGAACTGGTCCTCACCGAGTACCCCGCACCAGCGCGCCGAATGCCCGAGCCGGACCAGGCCGATGGCCACGTTCAGCTCGGCCCCGGCCACGGAGAGACCGAGCTGATGGGCCAGCCGAACCGGACCGGTCGAGCGCAGAGCCGCCAGTGCCTCGCCAGCGGTGAGCACGTCGACGTTGCGCCTGACTGTCATCGAACTCCCTTCGCGCCGCACGGTCATCGGTGTCACCGCGTCACGGGCCGCCCTGTCCACGGCTCACTATGTCCACAATGGATCATCCAGGTTCGGCCGCCGACCGGTACGGGCCTCGCGGCTAGCCGTTGTGCCGGCCCTTTTCCCAGGCCGCGACGAACGTCGCGGCGCGCTCGGTGAGGATGTGCCAGGCACCCTCGGCGACCGTCGTCTCGTCGACGAGCGCGGTGCCGATCCCGACCCCAACGCAGCCGACCTCGGCATACTCGGTCGTGGTCGCCACGCTCACCCCACCGGTGGGCACCAGCGGAATGTCCGGCAGCGGGCCCTTGAGGTTGCGGATGTAGCGGGCGCCGCCCATCGCGTCGATCGGGAACACCTTCACCGTCCACGCGCCGGACTCCCAGGCGAGCAGGATCTCGGTCGGCGTCAAGGCCCCGCAGGCCACCGGAGTCCCGGCGGCGGTCGCGGTGCTCAGCACCGGCAGGTTGGTGGTCGGCGTGACCAGGAACTGCGCACCGGCCTCGATGGCCGCCTCGGCGTCCCGCGCGCAGAGCACCGTGCCGACCCCGACCCGAACATCCGGCCGACTCCGCCAGCGGCGCACCGCGGCCAGGCTCCCCGGCGACGGCAGGGTCACCTCGACCGAGGTGATGCCCCCGGCGAGAAGGTGCTCCAGAGCCTCATCGGCCGGTTCGGTGCTGCGCAGCCGCACGATCGCGATGACCCCGGCATCGGTCTGCGTCACCCCGGCGCCGGGCCGGTCGATGCCCTCGCGCTGCTCGCTCGCCGCCACGACTTCTCCTTCGATGCCGTCCGGCCTTCCGGCCTTCGGCGAGGTGGTCGCATTTCTGCATCGATTACGTCGATGGTGCGGTTTCCCGCTCGGCCGACACTACGTGAGCTGCGGCGGCAGCCGTTTCGATGCTGTTTTCGCTGGGAACCCTGCTGGTTGCGCACGCTCGGCGATTGCGAGACGCGCAACACGATTGATCACCCAAACGTGTCGCAGATCACCGGAATAACGACGCGGCGACCACACTCTTGTTAGTAACAGCGTTCGCCGTAGGCATCGCGGCAGAGAACAGGTGACAGTTATGACCGAACAACACGGCTCGGACCGCTCGGACCTGGTAACCAGCCGGGTCGAGAATCCCGACACCGACCGGCTCGCCGTCCAGACCCCGCCCGACCGCATGAACACCGTTGAGGCGATGATGAACACGCCCATCCTCAACATGGGCTCGCCCGGCGGGTCGTCCACCGCGGTCACCGCCACCTACAACGTGAGCGAGTGGCTGCCGGCCTCGCTCCAGGCGCTGATCAACGCCTCGCCGCAGTCGCAGGCCCTGGCCAAGATGGCCA
>CAJCJE010000300.1 GCA_903970565.1 Candidatus Melainabacteria bacterium
CCAGGGTGCGTACTCGGCGGCCAACGCCTTCCTCGACGCGCTCGCCCTCAACCGCCGCTCGCGGGGCGTGGCGGCCACGGCCGTCGCGTGGGGTCCGTGGGGCGGATCGGGCATGGTCGCCGACGCGGGCGACGAGGACCGGCTGCGTCTGCGCGGCCTGGCCACGCTGTCCCCGGAGTTGGCCCTGCTGGCCCTGCAACGGGCGCTGGAGGAGGACATCCCGGCGATGGTCGTCGCCGACGTCGACTGGGCGCGGTTCATCACGCCCTTCACGGTGAGCAGGCCCAGTCCGCTGCACGCCGACCTGGACGAGGTCCGGGGCGCGCTCGACGAGGACGCACCCGACGCGACCACCGAGGGCGAGCGGGACGCGCTGCGGTCGAGCCTGACCGAACTGGCGCCGGACGACCGCACGCCGATGTTGCTCAACCTGGTCCGGGCGAACGTGGCGAACGTCCTGGGCCACGGCAGCCCCGACCGGGTCGAGCCGACCAGGGCGTTCCGGGAACTCGGATTCGACTCGCTGACCGCGATCGAACTGCGCGGTCGCCTGAACTCGGCGACCGGCCTGCGGCTGCCCGCCACGCTCGTCTTCGACCACCCGACGCCGGACGTCCTCGCCCGGCACCTGCTGGCCGAACTGCTGCCCGACGACGCCGAAGCCGGCAAGTCGGTGTTCGGCGAACTGGACCGGGTGGAGTCGGCGATCTCCGCTGCCGATGCGAACGACGCGGTCCGCTCCCGGATCAGGTCCCGCTTGCAGAGCCTGCTCGTCCAACTGAACGGCGACGGCGACCGCGAGGCCGACGACCGCCTTGAGTCCGCCACGGTCGATGACATCTTCGATCTCGTCGACCAGGAACTGGATGTTTCGTGAACTTCCACCACCGCACTGGAACTGACCAACGTAGGCGGGTGACGTGACGATGACCAACACCAACGAAGAAAAGCTCCTCGGATACCTGAAGCGGGTGACCGCGGACCTTCGACAGGTGCGGACCCGGCTGCGGGAGGTCGAGGAGAAGGACCAGGAGCCCATCGCGATCATCGGGATGAGCTGCCGGTTTCCCGGCGGTGTCTGCTCGCCGGAGGACCTGTGGGACCTTGTGGTCTCCGGCGGCGACGCGATCGGCGACTTCCCCGCAGACCGGGGCTGGGACGTGGACTCGCTCTACGACCCCGACCCCGACAAGCAGGGCAAGTCCTACACGCGCTCCGGGGGCTTCCTCTACGACGCCGCCGACTTCGATCCGGGCTTCTTCGGGATCTCACCGCGCGAGGCGATAGCGATGGACCCGCAGCAGCGCCTGCTGCTGGAGACCGCGTGGGAGGTGTTCGAACGCGCGGGCATCGACCCGGAAACCGCGCGCGGCAGCCGAACCGGCGTGTTCGTCGGTTCCGGCTACCAGGACTACGCGACGCGGATCTTCAGCGCGTCCGGCGACTCCGACGGTTACCTCGGTACCGGCAACTCGGCGAGCGTGATCTCCGGTCGCCTCGCCTACACCTTCGGACTGGAGGGCCCGGCCGTCACGGTCGACACGGCGTGCTCGTCCTCGCTCGTCGCGCTGCACCTGGCCGCCCAGTCACTGCGGACGGGGGAGTCCTCGCTCGCCGTCGCGGGTGGCGTGATGGTCATGTCGAGCCCGACGGCCTTCGTGGAGTTCAGCCGCCAGCGTGGCCTCGCGCCCGACGGCCGCTGCAAGCCCTTCGGCGCGGACGCCGACGGCACCGGCTGGGCCGAGGGCGTTGGCCTGCTGTTGGTCGAGCGCCTGTCGGACGCCCAGCGCAACGGTCACCGCGTACTGGCCGTCGTGCGGGGCTCCGCCGTGAACCAGGACGGCGCCTCCAACGGCCTCACCGCCCCCAACGGGCCCGCGCAGCAGCGCGTCATCGACCAGGCTCTCACCGGTGCCGGGCTGTCGCCGGCCCAGGTGGACGTCGTGGAGGCGCACGGCACCGGCACCACGCTGGGTGACCCGATCGAGGCACAGGCCCTGCTCGCCGCGTACGGCAGCGAGCGGGAACGCCCGCTGCTGCTGGGCTCCCTCAAGTCGAACCTCGGACACGCCCAGGCCGCCGCGGGCGTCGGCGGGATCATCAAGATGGTCATGGCGATGCACGCCGGGGTGCTGCCCCGCACGCTGCACGCCGACGAGCCCACTCCGCATGTCGACTGGTCGAGTGGCCAGGTCCGGCTGATCACCGAGAACACGCCGTGGCCCGAGACGGGTCAGCCGCGCCGCGCCGCCGTGTCCTCGTTCGGGGTGAGCGGTACCAACGCCCACACGATCATCGAGCAGGCACCCGCCCCCGCGCAGCCCGAGGCGGCCGAGTCGACCGAACCGGCGCCCGAGATCCCGGCCGCGCCGCCGGTCGTGCCGTGGGTGCTCTCGGCCCGCACCGCCGACGCGCTGCGTGCCCAGGCCCGCCGCCTGCTGGACTTCGCGCCCGCCCTCACCGGGTCCGTCACCGACACCGGTTTCAGCCTGGCGACCGGACGGTCGCCGCTGGAGCACCGCGCGGTCGTCGTCGGCGCCGACGCCGACGAACTCGTGGCGGCGCTGCGTGCGCTGGAGTCCGGCGCGCCCGCCTCCAACCTGGTGCTGGGCACCGCCCGACCCGGAAACAAGGTCGCGTACCTGTTCTCGGGTCAGGGTTCGCAGCGTGCGGGGATGGGTCGGGAGTTGTATGAGTCGTTCCCGGTCTTCGCGTCCGCGTTTGACGAGGTGTGTGCGGAGTTGGGGTCGGAGTTCCGGGATGTGATGTTCGATGTTGGGTC
>CAJCJE010000301.1 GCA_903970565.1 Candidatus Melainabacteria bacterium
TCACTCGAAAGTGTTCACGGCCGAGCCACTTCTCGCAGACACGCCGAGAAAACTGGTTTCATCACCCGAAAGGGTAATTCCAGAAATCACCGAGTCGAATGCGGTGTCGAATTCGGAAGCCGTCAGTTGCCAGCGGATAGCATCCCGCCGTGATCACGAGCAGGCGCCGGCCGAGGTGGCCAATCGCGCACGTGGCCGCCGCTTCCGTGTTGGCGGTGTGCTGCGTGCTGAGCGCCTGTGGCGTCACGGGAACCGGCAACGACGCCGGCGCACGGCCCATCTCGTCGCCCTCGGTGACGCCGACGCCCACCCCGACCCAGGTCGGGCCGTCGACGAACCTGACCGTGCTGCGCGGGGTCAACGTCTACGACCTGCCCTGGTATGCCGACTACGCCAAGACCTGGGACGGCGAACCGCAGTCCAGCTACGACTTCCTGGCCAGACACGGCCTGAAACTCATCAGAATGCCGTTCCCGTGGCCGAGCCTGCAACCGAATCTGGGTGGCCCGTTCAACCAGACGTTCGTCGACGAGCTGACCGAACAGGTGCAGCGGGCCGGCAATGCCGGCCTCTCGGTGGTTCTCGACCTGCACAACGACTGCCAGTTTCCCAATATCGACCTCGACCACACCGATCCGGACACCCTGTACTGCGGCACGGGCATCACCATGCAGGACTTCGACAATGTCTGGCTGGGGCTGTCGAAACTGTTCGACGACAACAAGGCCGTGATCGGCTACGACATCATGAACGAGCCGAACGGGGTGTCCGCCGCGACCTGGAACGCCTACTCCCAGTCGGTGGTCACCACCCTGCGCGACGCCGGCGACGACACGCTGCTGTGGATCGAGGGACCGGCCTTCTCCCAGACCTCGACCTGGGTGACGAACGAGTCGAAACCCTGGATCGACGACCCGGCCGACAACTTCATGTATTCAGCGCACCAGTACTTCGTGCCGGACCCGACCTATCCGCAGGGCTACGACTTCACCGCGTACAGCCAGTTCAACCAGAACACGGTGAGCTGGCTGGAAAGCTTCGTCGACTGGCTGTTGCAGTACGGGGTGCGCGGTTCCATCGGCGAGGTGGGTTGGCCCAGTGCCAAGGAGACCCCGTCCACCTGGCAGCAGTGGAACGCGCTCGCCGAGCAGTGGTACGAGATCGCCGACCGCGCCAAGCTGTGGGTGACCTATTTCAGCGCGACCTCGGTGTACGACGAGCCGGAGGACGCCTACGACGCGCCGACCAACAGCGACGGCTGTAGCACCGATCCGAACGCCGACCCGGCCTGCAAGCCGCCGGGAATCAGCGTCGCGGAGAGCCAGTCGCTGGTCATCGAGGCGCACCCGTCATTTTGAGCCGTATGTCAGTCAACCAATGAGGCGGCGATGTCCGTGACGCAGCCGTTGGACCGGCCCGATGGCGGGCACGGCTTCCAGCGATCCATCCAGTTGCAGGCCAGGTTGCACGAACTGGTGCCCGGTGGGGCGCACACCTACGCCAGGGGCGACGACCAGTATCCGGCCGGTATGGCGCCGGTGCTGCGTGGCGGTCTCGGCGCGCGGGTCTGGGACGTGGACGGCAACTGTTTCGTCGAGTACGGCATGGGACTGCGCTCGGTGACCCTCGGGCACGGTTATCCACCGGTGGTCGACGCGGTGCGCGAGGTGCTGGCCGAGGGCAACAGTTTCACCCGGCCGACCGAGCTGGAACTGGCCGCCGCCGAGGACTTCCTGGCCCTGGTGCCGACCGCGGACATGGTGAAGTTCACCAAGAACGGCTCGGACGCCACCACCGCCGCGGTCCGGCTGGCGCGCGCGGCGACCGGCCGGGACCTGGTCGTGGCCTGCGATCAGCCGTTCCACTCGGTCGACGACTGGTTCGTCGGCGGGATCGGGATGAACGCCGGCGTGCCGGAACGGACCAGGACGCAGACCCTGCGGTTCCCGTACAACGATCTGGCCGCGCTGGGCCAGTTGTTCAACGAGCATCCCGGCCGGATCAGCTGCGTGGTGCTGGAACCGGCGACCGCGCTGGCCGAGCCGCTGCCCGGCTTCCTGCCGGGGGTGCGGGCCCTGTGCGACACGCACGGTGCGGTGCTGGTCTTCGACGAGATGATCACCGGCTTCCGCTGGGCTCGCGGCGGCGCGCAGTCGATCTACCGGGTACGACCGGATCTGTCCTGCTGGGGAAAGGCGATGGGCAACGGTTTCCCCATCTCCGCGCTGGCCGGCCGGCGGGAACTGATGGAACTGGGCGGGTTGCGCACCCGCGCCAAGCGGACCTTCCTGCTCTCCACCACGCACGGCCCGGAACGCGCTTCCCTGGCCGCGTTTCGCGCGGTGGCCAGGGCCTACGCGGAAACCGATCCGATCGCCGCGATGGACCGGGGCGGGCACAGGCTCGCCGAGGGCGTCAACGAGGCCGCCGAGGAACTCGGGGTCGCCGAACACGTTGCCGCGATCGGCCGGCCGTCCTGCCTGATTTTCACCACAAAGGATGACAACGGCGAGCCTTCCCAGGCGTTTCGCACGCTGCTGCTGGCCGAACTGATCCAGCGCGGGGTACTCGGCCAGTCCTTCGTCATCTCGGCCGCGCACACCGACGATGACATCGACCACACCATCGCCGCGATGCGCGAGGCGCTGCTGGTCTACCGCAAGGCACTGGAGGCCGGCGGCGTGACCGGCCTGCTCGACGGTCCCCCGGTCGCGCCGGCCCTGCGCCCCTATGCCGCGCCACGCCAGTTGTCCTGACCGGTCGGGGCCGGGTACCGGCCGCCGGAGGGCGGGGTCCGCGCAACGGCTACGCTGCCGTAACGGGCTCGGCGACGGTGCCGATCTGCACGACAACGGGGTGGTCGACGCTGGCGTCGGCGTGCCAATAGATGTTGCGGTGATGCTTGCCTGGTGTTCATCGCACGGTTCTCGTCTCACGGTGCGAACCGGCACCATCTGAGCCACGGTGGCGGGCGACTCGACCGCGTGGCCCGAACAGCGTGAAATCCGACGTCACCGGCCCAGCCCCGCCGGTCTGAGATTCGCAGGGAGTCGCCAGTGGCCAGCGCGCCGGACGAGGTCGGTCTCCGACCAGGTTGTCGACTGTGCGGTTCGGACCGCCTGTACAGCGTGCTGGATCTCGGTGCGAGTCCGCCCTGCGAGCGCTTTCTGACCAGCGCGCAACTCGACGAGCCGGAGCAGACCTACCCGCTGCACCTGCGGTTGTGCACCGACTGTCTGCTCGCGCAGATCCCGCCGCTGATCTCGCCGGAGGACACCTTCACCGAGTACGCCTACTTCTCCTCGTACTCGACCTCCTGGGTCGCGCATTCCGGCGCGTTCGTGCAGGATGCCATCGGCAGGCTGGGACTTGGCGGCGACTCGTTCGTCGTCGAGGTCGCCAGCAACGACGGCTACCTGCTCCAGCACGTGCTCGCCGAGGGCATCCGGTGTCTGGGTGTCGAGCCGTCGGTGAACGTCGGCGCGGCAGCGCGTGAACGCGGCGTGCCAACGGAAACCGCGTTCCTGAACCCCGAGTCGGCCGCCGCGGTGCGCGCCGAACACGGGCCGGCGAATCTGGTGGTGGCCAACAACGTCTACGCGCACATCCCCGACGTGGTCGGTTTCACCAGGGGGCTGCGCACCTTGTTGGCGGACGACGGCTGGGTGTCCATCGAGGTGCAGTACCTGGCAACGCTGCTGGCCGGCAACCAGTACGACACCATCTACCACGAGCACTTCCAGTACTACACGGTCGCCTCGGCGCAGCGCGCGCTGGCCGGCGGCGGGCTGCGCCTGGTCGACGTCGAACGGTTGACCACGCACGGTGGCTCGATCCGGCTGTGGGCCCGGCCGGCGGAGATCGCCGGCCCGCCGAGCGAGCGGGTGATCGAGTTGCTCGCCGAGGAGAAGGCCGCCGGTCTGCACGAGCGCTCCGGCTACCAGGACTTCACCGACCGGGTCGGTCTGGTCCGGCGTAACCTGTTGCGGTTCCTGCTCGACGCGGCCGAGGAGGGCCGGCGGGTGGTCGGCTACGGGGCGCCCGGCAAGGCGAACACGCTGCTCAACCATTGCGGCATCCGGCCGGATCTGCTGCCCTACACCGTGGATCGCAATCCGTACAAGCACGGCCGGTTCACGCCGGGCACCCGGATTCCGGTCCATCCGCCGGAGCGGATCGCGCGGGACCGGCCGGACTTCGTGCTGGTGCTGCCGTGGAACCTGCGTACCGAGCTGACCGAACAGTTGCGCTACGTGGGTGAGTGGGGTGGCCGGCTCGTCTTTCCCATTCCGAGTCTGGAGATCGTCGATCCCGTCGGTTTCTCGGTCCAGGACGAAGTGAGGTCGCGGTGAAGGTCGTGCTGTTCTG
>CAJCJE010000302.1 GCA_903970565.1 Candidatus Melainabacteria bacterium
CATGTTCCACCTCGGCGAGATGGTCACCGCGACCCAGTCGGTGAACGAGGAGACGCTGCAGCTGCTCGGCGCCGAGCTGAACTACAACGTCCAGGTCGTCAGCCCCGAGGACGAGGACCGCGAGCTGCTCGAGACCTTCGACCTCACCTTCGGCGACGACGAGGGTGCCGACTCCGAGCTGGTCGCCCGCCCGCCGGTCGTGACCGTCATGGGTCACGTCGACCACGGTAAGACGCGGCTGCTCGATGCCATCCGCAAGTCCAACGTTGTGGCCGACGAGGCCGGTGGCATCACCCAGCACATCGGTGCCTACCAGGTGCACGTCGACCACGAGGGCACCGACCGGGCCGTCACCTTCATCGACACCCCCGGTCACGAGGCGTTCACCGCCATGCGTGCCCGCGGTGCCCAGACGACGGACATCGTGATCCTCGTCGTCGCGGCCGACGACGGCGTGATGCCGCAGACCATCGAGGCCTTGAACCACGCCCAGGCGGCGAACGTGCCGGTCGTGGTCGCGGTCAACAAGATCGACAAGGAAGGCGCGAACCCGCAGAAGGTGCGCCAGCAGCTCACCGAATACGGGCTGGTGGCCGAGGAGTACGGCGGCGACACGCTGTTCGTCGATGTCTCGGCGCGCAACAACGTCAACATCGACGGCCTGCTCGAAGGTGTGCTCCTGACGGCTGACGCGTCGTTGGACCTGCGCGCCAACCCGGCGCAGGACGCACAGGGCATCGCCATCGAGGCGCACCTGGACCGTGGTCGTGGTCCGGTGGCCTCGGTGCTGGTGCAACGCGGCACGCTGCGCGTCGGTGACTCCATCGTCGCCGGTGACGCCTACGGCCGCGTGCGTCGGATGCTGGACGAGTTCGGTGCCGACATCCACGCCGCGCTGCCCTCCCGCCCGGTTCAGGTCGTCGGGTTCACCTCGGTGCCCGGTGCCGGTGACAAGTTCCTCGTCGTCGACGAGGACCGCGTCGCCCGGCAGATCGCCGAGCGCCGGGCCGCCCGCAACCGCAACGCGCTCAACGCATCGCGGGCCAAGCGGGTCAGCCTGGAGGACCTGGATGCCGCGCTCAAGGAACACAGCCAGCTCAACCTGATCATCAAGGGCGACAACTCGGGTACCGTCGAGGCACTCGAGGACGCGCTGCTGAAGATCGACGTGGGCGAAGAGGTCGTGCTCCGGGTGATCGACCGCGGTGTCGGTGGCATCACCAAGGCCAACGTGGACCTGGCGATCGCGTCCAACGCGATCATCATCGGGTTCAACGTCCGCGCCGAGGGCAAGGTGTCCGAACTGGCCACCCGCGAAGGCATCGACGTCCGCTACTACTCGGTCATCTACCAGGCGATCGACGAGGTCGAGCAGGCCCTGAAGGGGATGCTCAAGCCGGAGTTCGAGGAGGTGCAGCTCGGCCGGGCGGAGATCCGCGAGCTGTTCCGTTCCTCGAAGGTCGGCACCATCGCCGGTTGCATGGTGACCTCGGGAGAGTTGCGTCGCAACGGCAAGGCTCGCATCCTGCGGGACAACGTGGTTGTCACCGAAGGCCTGACCATCACCTCGCTGCGTCGGTTCAAGGACGACGCGACCGAGGTTCGGGAAGGCTTCGAGTGCGGTGTGACGTTGAGCTTCAACGACACGCGGCTCGGCGACATCATCGAGACCTACGAGATGCGCGAGAAGCCACGGGCATGAGCCCTGGTTGGTAGCCGGCTTTCCGGCTACGACCTACGTGCCGGGACCGGTCACCCCGTCCGGTCCCGGCACGCCAACCAGCTACGGGGATCACACACGTGTACGTAGGTGCGTTGGAACTGGACGTGCTGCTCGGGGATGTGCATTCACTCAAGCAGAAGCGTTCCGTGGTCCGTCCGATCGTCGCCGAACTCCGGCGCAGGTACGAGGTCGCGGTGGCCGAGGCCGGTCATCTGGACCTGCACCGCAGGGCGTTGATCGGGGTGGCCGCGGTGGCTGTGGACGTGTCACACGTCCAGGACCTGCTCGATTCCTGCGAGCGGTTGGTGACCGCCCGGCCGGAGTTGCAGTTGCTCGCGGCCCGGCATCGGATCATCGGTCCCAACGACGACTAGTCAAGCATTGATAGGAGAGGCGTCGTGGCTGACGCTCCACGGGCCCGCCGGCTCGCCAAGCGGATCGCGCAGATCGTCGCGTCCGCCATCGAGCACGAGGTCAAGGACCCACGGCTGGCAAAAGTGACCATCACCGACGCGAAGGTCACCGGCGACCTGCACGATGCGACGGTGTACTACACCGTGCTGCCCGAACGGCTGGACGGCCGGCCGGACATCGAGGGCGCCGCGGCGGCCCTGGAGTCGGCGCGCGGCGTGCTGCGCACCCTGGTCGGCCAGGGCACCGGGGTTCGGTTCACCCCGACGCTGGCGTTCATCGCCGACACGGTGCCCGACGACGCGCGCCGGATCGAGGAACTGCTCGGGCGGGCCCGCGCGGCCGACGCGGAGGTCGCGCGGATCGCCAACGGCGCCCAGCCGGCCGGTGACCCCGACCCCTACCGGGTGCCACGCGAGGACGACGAGGATCTCGACGAGGTCGAGGACTGAGTCCTCATCGGAGGGTGCGGGCCGTCGCGTCGCGTTGGCCGGCACCGACGAACTCGGCACCCACGAATCCGCCCGTCACCCGACCGGTCAACGCCTGACAAAGTCGCTACGCCGGATCGGTCGGGGTCGGCGGGAACAGCGGCGGCAGGAGCAGCAGCA
>CAJCJE010000303.1 GCA_903970565.1 Candidatus Melainabacteria bacterium
CGAGGACGAGGGCGACGCCTCCAGCCTCACCGAGGCCGGCGAGGAACACGCGAAGCTCAAACGGGACATCGACTCGATGGAAGTACGGACCCTGCTCTCGGGCGAGTACGACGAGCGGGACGCGCTGATGACCGTCCGGTCGGAGGCCGGTGGCGTGGACGCCGCCGACTTCGCCGAGATGCTGATGCGGATGTACCTGCGCTGGGCGGAGCGCCACGGCTACCCGACCGACGTCTACGACACCTCCTACGCGGAAGAGGCCGGCATCCGGTCCACCACCTTCAAGGTCACCGCGCCGTACGCCTATGGCACCCTCTCGGTCGAGCAGGGCACCCACCGGCTGGTGCGGATCTCCCCGTTCGACAACCAGGGCCGCCGGCAGACCTCCTTCGCCGGGGTCGAGGTCGTGCCGGTCGTCGCGCAGTCCGATCACGTCGACATCGACGAGAAGGAACTGCGTATCGACGTCTACCGGTCCTCGGGTCCTGGTGGGCAGGGCGTGAACACGACGGACTCCGCGGTGCGAATCACCCATATCCCCACCGGGATCGTGGTGTCCTGCCAGAACGAGCGCAGCCAGCTTCAGAACAAGGCCAGCGCGATGGTGGTCCTCCAGGCCAAGCTGCTGGCCCGGCGGCAGCAGGAGGAGCAGGCCAAGCTCGACTCGCTCAAGGGCGACGGTGGCTCCAGCTGGGGCAACCAGATGCGCTCCTACGTGCTGCACCCATACCAGATGGTGAAGGACCTGCGCACCGAGTTCGAGGTCGGCAACCCGACCGCAGTGCTCGACGGTGACATCGACGGCTTCCTGGAGGCCGGCATCCGGTGGCGCCGGCAGTCCGAGTAGATCTTTCCCGGCGGGGTCCGAGGGCGACTGGTTCGTCGTTCGTGGTAACACCCCGGTCGCGATCGACTCACGATGCGATCTCGCGCTGAGCGGTGCCTTAGGTGGGGGACACCGGGACCACACACGGCGTAAAGGTAGACTCGCCGCTCGTGATCCGGCTCGAACACGTGAGCAAGACCTATAAGAGTTCCACTCGACCCGCGCTTGACAACGTGTCGGTGGACATGGACAAGGGTGAGTTCGTGTTCCTGATCGGCCCTTCGGGGTCCGGGAAGTCGACTTTCCTGCGGTTGCTGCTGCGCGAAGAGGTGCCCAGCAAAGGCAGGGTTTACGTGTCGAATTTCGATGTGGCCAAGATGGCGCGCCGCCGAGTACCTCGGCTGCGTCAGTCGATCGGCTGCGTTTTTCAGGATTTCCGACTCCTCGCCACCAAAACCGTTGCCGAAAACGTCGCTTTTGCCCTTGAAGTGATCGGCAAGCCCCGCCACACGATCCGCAAGGTCGTTCCCGAGGTGCTGCAACTGGTCGGGCTGGACGGTAAGGCCGACCGGATGCCCAACGAGCTCTCCGGGGGTGAACAGCAGCGGGTCGCCATCGCGCGAGCGTTCGTGAACCGCCCGTTGGTGCTGATTGCCGACGAACCGACCGGAAACCTCGACCCCGACACCAGTCAGGACATCATGCTGCTGCTGGAGCGGATCAACCGCACCGGCACCACCGTCGTGATGGCCACCCACGACCACTCGATCGTCGACTCGATGCGTCGCCGGGTGGTGGAATTGTCGCTGGGCAAGGTGGTCCGTGACGACGCCCGCGGCGTCTACGGTGTCGGCCGCTGATTCACCGACGCCTTTTCTGACCCTCGACTTCCCCTTTAACCTCCGATCGCAAGGAATGTCCATCCGATGCGCGCCAGTTTCGTGTTCAGCGAGGTCATTACCGGCCTACGCCGGAACATCACCATGACCATCGCGATGATTCTGACGACCGCGATTTCGCTCGGCTTGCTCGGTGGTGGTCTGCTGATCGTGCGGACGATCGGCAAGATGCAGGCGAACTTCCTGTCCGCACTACAGGTCGAGGTCAACCTCGACGACGCGGTCAGCGCAGGCGACCCCAACTGCACCCAGTCGATCTGCGCCGGCCTGCGGGCCGACCTGACCAACTATCCCGGTGTGGTCAGCGTCCAGTTCCAGAACCGCAACCAGACCTTCGCCAAGGCCAAGGCGGAGTTCTCCAACGACCCGGAGATGGAACAGCTGGTCCGGCCGGAGGCCTTCCCGGCCTCGCTGCTGGTCTCGTTGCAGAACCCGACCCAGTCCGGCGTGATCAGCGCCGCCTTCGCCAGCAAGGCCGGCGTGCGCGACGTGGACGACCAGGGCGTCTTCGTGCAGAAGCTGACCGACCTGCTCAACGGGGTGCGCAACGCGACGTTCCTGATCGCGCTGATCCAGGCACTGGCCGCGTTGATGCTGATCTCCAACACCATCCAGGTCTCCGCGTTCACCAGGCGAACCGAGGTGGGCATCATGCGCCTGGTGGGCGCGACGCGGTGGTACACGCAGCTGCCCTTCCTACTGGAGGCGGTGGTTGCCGGCGTGGTCGGTGCGGTTCTCGCCGTCGGTGGGTTGGTGGTGGCCAAGGTCGCCTTCCTGGACAACATCTTCGGTTCGGTGTTCAGTTCGACGATCATCCCCAAGATCGGGCTGCTGGACATCGCGTCGGTCTCGCCCTGGCTGCTGCTGGCCGCGGTCGGCATCTCCGCGCTGACCGGCTACGTGACCCTGCGCCTGTACGTGCGGCTCTAATTGGCTGGCCAGTTCACGTAAAGTAGTTGTTATGGCGAAGGAAAAAGGCCAGAAGGTCATCGCGACCAACCGCAAGGCCCGGCACGACTACGAGATCTTGGACACCTATGAGGCCGGGGTCGCGTTGGTCGGCACCGAGGTCAAGAGCTTGCGGCTGGGTCGGGCGTCGCTCGTCGACGCCTTCGCCACCGTGGACGACGGCGAGGTCTGGCTGCGCGGACTGCACATTCCGGAGTACGCGCAGGGCACCTGGACCAATCACGAGCCGAGGCGGACCCGGAAACTGCTGCTGCACAAGGGCGAGATCCTCAAACTGATCGGCAAGACCAGAGAGGGCGGTCTGTCCCTGGTCCCGCTGTCGATGTACTTCAAGGACGGCAAGGTGAAGGTCGAGGTCGCGTTGGCCCGAGGCAAGCGGGAGTACGACAAGCGGCAGACTCTGGCCAAACGCGACGCCGACCGGGAGATCAGCCGCGCCGCCGGACGTGCGGCCAAGGGCCGGTACTGACGGTGCGCGGCGAGGCGGCGTTGACCGATGGCGGCGTTGCCGAATGGGTCGCCGGGCTCGGCCTGCCTGGCCTGGTCGACCTGCACGTGCACTTTCTGCCGGAGTCGGTGCTGCGCAAGGTCTGGGCCTACTTCGAGCAGGCCCAGACGCACTACGGTATGCCGTGGCCGGTGCGGTATCGGCTGCCCGAGGACGAGCGGCTGGCCGTGCTGCGTGGACTCGGTGTCCGTCGCTTCGCGCCGTTGGTGTACCCGCACAAGCCGGGCATGGCGGCCTGGCTGAACTCCTGGGTACGCGAGTTCGCCGAGCGGGTGCCCGAGGCGGTACCCACCGCGACGGTCTATCCGGAGCCGGGGGTCGCGGACTAC
>CAJCJE010000304.1 GCA_903970565.1 Candidatus Melainabacteria bacterium
CCGTGCACGCCGATCCCACCGACGACTGACCACCCGCCCTCGGCCTGACCGCCCCGCCCGCGACGTGCCGGCGGTCAGGCCGAGGGCCAGTTGCGCAGGGCGATGTCCAGTGCGTCCAGCACCCTGGACCAGGAGGCGCCCAACTCGCGCGGGTGATGGCGGAACCGGAACGCGGCCTCCAGGCTCACGTAGCCGTGGAAGGTGCTGTGCAGCAGGCGGACCGCGTCGATCTCCTCGGCCTCCGGCAGTGCGTAGCCGCGCAGGATCGCGCGGGTCATCTCCACGTGCCGGCTCGCCGCGCTCGCCGCCGCCGTCGCCGGGTCCAGTTCGGTCTGCGTCGCGGCGTACCGGCCCGGATGGCGCGTCGCGTAGTCCCGGTAGGCGTTGGCGAAGGCGACCAGCGCGTCCTTGCCGGCCCGGCCGGCCAACGCGGCGGCGACCTGGTCGGCGAGTTCGGCCAGGGCCAGTACCGCGATGCGCACCCGCAGGTCCCGCGCGTTCCTGATGTGCGAGTACAGGCTCGCGTCCCGGACGCCGAACCGGCGGGCGAGCGCCGCGACGGTCACGTTCTCGAAGCCGATCTCGTCGGCCACCTCGGCCGCCGCTCTGGTCAGACCCTCGGTGGTCACCCCTGCGCGTGCCATCTACTCACCCTCGCACTACCTAGATGCATTAATTATTTGCCTAATGACCCTAGGATAACTACCGTCGCCGTTCGTGAGAGCAGTCACCGAACGCGAGATCCGCGCGTCATTCATCAACTGCACCAAGGGCGAGGCGAAGCGCCTGGCCGTGCCCAGGGACCTGGCCACCCGGCCGTGGGATGACCTCGACTTCCTCGGCTGGCAGGACCCCGGCGCGCCGGAGCGGGCCTATCTGGTCGTGGAGTCGGGCGAGGGGTTCACGGCGGTCGCGCTGCGCCGGGCCACGCCAGGAGCCGGGCAGCTCCGGCGCAGCATGTGCGCGCTGTGCCTGACCACGCACACCGGCGGTGGCGTCTCGCTGATGACCGCCCGCAAGGCCGGACGCGAGGGCCAGTTGGGCAACTCGGTCGGCTCCTACCTCTGCACCGACCTGGCCTGCTCGCTGTACCTGCGGGGCAGGAAGCAGGCCGGCCCCGGCGGCCGTCCCCCTGAGTCGCTCACGCTGGCGGAGCAGGTCGACCGGACCATGACCAACCTGGCCCGGTTCCTGGCCAAGGTAACCGGATGACACCGGCACGGGCCGGCCAGGTCGTGGCATCCGAGGCCATGACCTGGCCGGCGCGCGCCGTTCGCACCGCAGCCACCAGGTGACCGGTAGCTGGTAGACGCCCGTAGACCGAACCGTCGTGTCGACCAGCGGCCCCTGGACCGATAAACTTGATTGATTCCAGAAAATAGGCCACACTTCGACCCGTGCCCACCACCGCTGACTTCGAGCGCATGTTGCGCGGGGCCAAGCTGCGCGTGACGCGCCCTCGGGTCGCGGTGCTGACCGCGGTCCACGACCATCCGCACGCCGACACCGACTCGATCCTCGGCGTCGTCCGTGCTGATCTTGGCACAGTCTCCCACCAGGCCGTGTACGACGTGCTGCGAGCGCTGACCGGCGCGGGTCTGCTGCGGCGCATCGAACCGCCGGGCTCCGTAGCGCGCTACGAGGCCCGGGTCGGGGACAACCACCACCATGTCGTGTGCCGGTCCTGCGGGGCGCTGGACGATGTCGACTGCGCCGTCGGCACCGCGCCCTGCCTGACCGCGTCCGACGACCACGGCTTCACCATCGACGAGGCCGAGGTCATCTACTGGGGCACCTGCCCCGCCTGCTCCACCGCACCGAGTTCCTGAGCCACCCTGTTCCTGAGCGACCCTGTTCCTGAGCCACCCTGTGATCCTCGGAAGGATTCCCGTGTCTGACAGTCCTGACGCCGTTGTTGGAGAGATGAACGAGGAGAGTGCGGCCAAGTGTCCGGTCGCCGGCGGGCGCTTCAAGCACCCGACCGAGGGCGGTACCAACAATGAGTGGTGGCCGAACCAGCTCAACCTGAAGATCCTGCGGAAACACCCGGCCGTGGCCAACCCGATGGGCGAGGACTTCGACTACGCCGCCGCGTTCCGGACCGTCGACCTCGACGCGCTGGCCAGCGACGTCGATGCGGTGCTGAGCACCTCGCAGGACTGGTGGCCCGCCGACTTCGGCCACTACGGCCCGTTCATGATCCGGATGGCGTGGCACAGCGCGGGCACCTACCGCATCAGCGACGGCCGTGGTGGCGCCGGCGCCGGTATGCAGCGTTTCGCGCCGCTGAACAGCTGGCCGGACAACGGGAACCTGGACAAGGCGCGCCGGCTGCTGTGGCCGGTGAAGAAGAAGTACGGCCGCACGGTCTCCTGGGCCGACCTGATGATCTTCGCGGGCAACCGCGCCCTGGAGACGATGGGCTTCACCACCTTCGGCTTCGCCGGTGGCCGGCCGGACGTCTGGGAGCCCGACGAGGACGTCTACTGGGGTCCGGAGACCACCTGGCTGGGCGATGAGCGCTACACCGGTGACCGGGAGCTGGAGAACCCCCTGGCCGCCGTCCAGATGGGTCTGATCTACGTCAACCCGGAAGGCCCGAACGGCGTCCCCGACCCGCTCGCCGCGGCGCGGGACATCCGCGAGACCTTCCTGCGGATGGCCATGAACGACGAGGAGACCGTCGCGCTGATCGCGGGCGGGCACACCTTCGGCAAGACCCACGGCGCGGCCGACCCGGACCAGTACGTCGGCCCGGAGCCCGAGGGCGCGGCGCTGGAGGAGCAGGGCCTTGGCTGGCGCAACAGCTTCGGCACCGGCAAGGGCCGGGACGCGATCACCAGCGGCATCGAGGCCACCTGGACCTCGACGCCGACGCAGTGGTCGAACTCCTACTTCGAGAACCTCTTCGGGTACGAGTGGGAGCTGACCGAGAGCCCGGCCGGTGCCAACCAGTGGCAGCCCAAGGACGGCG
>CAJCJE010000305.1 GCA_903970565.1 Candidatus Melainabacteria bacterium
CCGGCGGCGAGGTCGAAGTCCGGCGCCGCGAAGCCGGCGATGCGCCGGTCCGCGTCGTCGGCGTCGGCCGCGCTCTCATACCGCCAGTCCGCGCGCCGGTCGGTCACCCGTTGCATGGGCTGCCCGTCGACTTCGCCGAACGCGGTGCGCAGCGACTCGTGTGCCGCGACAACGTCGTCGAGGGCCGTGTGCAGCGTGTCCGGTTCCAGTTCGCCGCGCAGGTCGTAGACGGCATGGATCGTGTAGGCCGCGTGCGCGGCGCCGGTCTGTTCGACCAGCCACATCGCCAGTTGCCCTGAGGAGAGCGGATACCAGTGCGCGGCGGGTGCCAGCGGAATGCCGTGTCGAGTCGTCGTGTCAGTCATGCTCGCCCCGTCCTGTCTCGCCCACCTTGCCGGCCGGCGCTTCGGCGTCCAGTCCCACGGTGGCCAGGACCGTCCAGCCCTCGCGAGTGCGGCAGGCCAACCGCAGGCTGCCGTAGCGCGCCCAGTGCGGCGCGCGCTCCCGCGCCAGGCCGGCCAGCGACCGCAGGAAGTGAGCCGCCGGATATTCCTGGCTGTCCGGTTCACTGACCGTGCCGCCCGCCGGCCGGGCAATGACATCGGCAATCGCGAGACCGCGAACCACCTTGGTGTACTGCGACCACCGGACCAGCCGAGGTCCATCGCCCCCGTACATCATGCGAGTCAGCGACACCGCCTGCGCGGCGCCGGGCTCGCCGAGCCAGATGTCCTCCATCACCTCGTCGGACACCCAGGCGCGTTCCCAGGCGTTGTGCCGGCGGCGCCTGGCCCGGATCGCCCTTGCCCGCAGTTCCGTCGGCGCCGGCAGCGGGATCTCCTCGGCCGGAATGCCGTTGGAGTACATCGGCACCGCGGTGAACGGCCATTCCTCCGAAGACAGCAGCAGCACCAGAACCAGCGTGAGGCAGGCACCGAGGCCGACCACGGTGAACACCACGGGCCCGGCGCCGCTGGTGGCGAACACCGTCGCCGGTTGCTTCGGGCCGCCGAGGGCGTGAGTGATCCACGGCCAGTCCAGCAGGGCCAGGTAACACCACATCTGGACCCAGTACGCCGGCATCATCACCAGCAGGATGCTGATGTGCAGGCCGGCCCACACCAGGATCAGCGGCATCCGCAGCGGCGAGACGACAATGGCCAGCACCGCGGACAGCTCCACCAGCACCGCGCCCGTCGCCATCAACCGGCACAACCCCGGCCGCGCGACGGCCTGCCGGGACAGCCACGGCCAGCGGGCCGCCGAAGCCGACTGCTCAAGGTAGTAGCGCAGCGCCCGCCCGTTGAACCAGCGCAGTCCGCCGTTGCGGAGCTTGGACACCCCACCGGAGAACAGCGTGTACGCAAGGAAGATCAGCAGCAGCAGCGGCGCGAACCCGGACTCGAACGGGGACCCGGTGGACACCAACAGCGGCCAGCCGGCGTGTTCGGCGAGCAGGCCGTCGAGCGAAAACCCGTAGGAGACCGAGAAACTCAGGCAGATCAAGGCGTAGAGCGCGGAATGCGTCGAGTGGTTCGCGCCGAGCGCACCCGCGTTGGTGCTGTGCAGAAACGCGAAGCCGAGACAGGTCAGGATGCCGGTGACCGGTTGCAGGAAACCCAGCGCCGCCGCGACCCACACCACGACCGTGATCCGCACGATCACGGTCAGCACGGCCGGACTCACCCACCGCAGGCGCAACAGCCGCACCAGGCCCGTCGGCGTGTAGAACAGCGGCTCGGTGCCGGCCATGATCTTCGGCGCGCCGAGCGGCGACGGGCTGTCGACCAGGCACAGGACCAACAGGCCGCCGTAGAGCACGAACCGCAGTATCCCGGAGATCGGCGGCATGTCGTTGAGCCACCAGTAGGTCATTGTGTGCCGTCCATTTCTACGGATGCCCGGAGCCGCCAGGGAGGTTCGCCGGGTTCACCACCGACGGGTCTCGGCAAAGAAGTCCGGAACCGCGATGGCCACCCCGCGTTCTCTCGCCTGCTGGTGGACGTAGGCGCCGACCGCGATGTCCAGCACGCCGAGCCCGAACGGCGAGAAGATCACCGGCCGGTCGGCCGGCACGGCAACGGAGCCCTCGAGCACGTCGGCCAGCGTGCCGGTCACGAAGTCCCGGTTGCCGGTGCGCTGCTCGGCAAGATGGGGCGAGGTGTTCGCCTTCAGGCAGTGCTCAAGGTCGTCGAGAATGTTGGTGGCATTGAGGATGACGTCGGGATCGAGGTCACGCAGGGAGATGTTGAGCACGACCTGGCCCGGCCGGAAGGGCTCCGTCACATACGGAACGGCCGCTGTCGTGGCGAAGACCACCGTCTCCGCCGCGCGCACATCATCCACCGTGGACACTATGGACGCCTTGCTGTCCAACTGTTCCCGCAGGTGGCGCACGAGCGCGGCGCCGGACTCCTGGTGCCGGTCGTGCACGAGGAACTCATCAGGTACGCACCCGGCCGCGCGCAGGTACTCGCAGATGTTGCGCGCGATCACGCCGGCGCCGACGATGCCGATCCGGCTGCCCGCGAAACCGCCGGGTCGCAGGGTGGTGGCCGCCAGGGCGGCGGAGGCCGCGGTGCGGGCGGAGCTGATCGTGGCGGCTTCCAGGCAGGCGATCGGATAGCCGGTCGCGAAGTCGTTGAGCACCAGCACGGCCGAGGCGCGCGGCAGACCATCCTCGGTGTTGCGGGGGAAGCTGGCGATCCACTTGATGCCGGCCCGCTGGACGTCCGCGCCGAGAAACGCCGGCAGGGCGATGATCCGCGCCTCCGGCTTCTCCGGGAACCGCAGGAAGTAGCTGTCCGGGTTGATCGACTCGCCGGCCGCGTGCCACAAGTAGGTGCGGCGGACCAGGTCGATGACCGCGCCGAGGTCGGACCGCAGAATCTCCTGCACCGCAGGACCTGGGATGACATCGAAGTCGAACATGATCAGCTTTCTGTGTTGGACGGCAGGCCGTCGAGGGGAAGCAGGCCGGCAGGCCCGAAATGCGCCAGCACCCACTCGTCGTTGTAGACGGTGCTCAGGTAGCGCTCGCCCATGTCGGCGGAGATGCACATCGCGCGCAGCCGCCGGTCGGGGTCGTGCCGCCGCAGCCACTGCACGGCGCCGCTGACCACGGTGCCGGTCGAGCCGCCGAACAGCGCACCGCGGGCGGCCAGCGTGCGGCAGACCCGGACCGTGTCCAGTTCCTCGACCTCGGCAAGATCATCGAACAGGCTCAGGTCGAGCAACGGCGGCGGGACGCTGGCCCCCAGACCGGGAATCCGGCGTACCGCGGCGGGTTTGCCGAAGCTGA
>CAJCJE010000306.1 GCA_903970565.1 Candidatus Melainabacteria bacterium
AGATCTACGCTTCAGCGCGAACGCCCATGTCGGCCACTTGCTTCCCCAGCATCTCAAACCTCGCGCCGCCCGCCACCTCAACGGTGGGACGTTATTCACGAGGACTGTCGCATTATTCGAACGCATGTTCGATCATGCCACTTCACCTGGCAGAACACCAATGGCAGGCATGTTTCCTAATGCAAATATTTGGTCGTGTAGGTCAGGTGGGGTCGGAGCCGCGCAGGGCGGCCCACCACAGGGCGAGGGTCATCACCAGAGCGGTGGCGCCGGCCCAGCTCGGGACGCCACCGGCGGCGACGTAGGTCCAGAACAGGCCGACCAGCGGGGCGGGCACCATCAGGGCGGCGTCGACGCGGAGTTGGCGGCGCAGGCCGGCGCGGGCGGCCTTGGCGAGCGCGTGTTCGTCCGGGTGGCTGGGGCTGTCGATGCGCCGACCGAGGGGTTCGGTGCCGGCCACCCGGCCCGAGGGGTACAGCGTCACCGGCCGGCCGTCGGCGCCGGTGACCTCGACGGCGACCAGGCGGTCGCGGCGCAGGTCGCCGTACAGGCGCACCTGGACCGGGGCCGGGAGTTCGGCGAGGACCGGATCGAAGTAGACCGGAATCCAGCGTTGCCGGGTGCCCGCCGCCGGCTCGGTCTCCAGCCAGGAGCGGGACAGCAGCCTGCGCTGCACCCTGATCCGGCGCACCGTCAACATCCCGGCCGGCCGGGTGCGCAGCCGCAGCCGCCGGGCCAGCCAGACGCCGTCCAGCACCAGTACGAGGACGGCGACCAGCGCGGCGAACAGGAAACCGCCGCGGCCCTGGTCGGCGTCGGTGAGCAGGGCCGCGCCGGGGATGATCGCGCTGCCCGGATCGCGCGGATCGTAGGCGATCTCGGTGCGGGTGCCGGCCGCCGGCAGGGCGCCGGACAGGGGCACGGCGGCGCGGAGTTGTTGGCCGCCCGGGGTTCTCCAGGTGATCTCCACCGCGTGCGGATCGGCCGGGTCGGCGCCGGCGACCTGGCCGACCGCTCGCGCGGTGAGGGTGCCGAGCGCGGCCGTCGCGTCCACATAGGACAGTGCGGAGCAGACGGCGATCACCGCGCACGCCACCAGCACGGCCACGGTGGCCAGCAGACCGTGCCGCAGGGCGGGGACCTGCCTCGTCCGGGCGCCCCGCGCGGAGATCGTCGCGGAGCGCCCGGACGGCGTCGAACCGTCGTTCACCTGGGCACTGCTTGCCACCCGGCTACCGGTGTCACTGCTTGACGAAGCCGATCGCGGTGTAGTCGATGTCGGCGAAACCGAACGCGCCGAAGTTGGCCACGTTCTTGTTCACCAACCGCACGCCCGGCGACTGGAACTCGATGACGTCGTCGGCGAGGTTCCACAGGTCGGTGTCGATCTCGTTGCCCAGCTGGGCCCGCTTTGCCGGGTCGAGGGTCGCGTTGGCCTGGTTGAACAGGTTGTTGATCTGGGTGCTGCCGATCTGGCTGAAGTTCTGGCCCATGTTGTTCGGGTCGAGGTAGTAGGAGGTCTCCATGCCGCTGATCGGGAACGGCGAGACGATCCAGCCCTGGCTGGTCATGTCCCACTCGCCCTTGTCGAGGTCGGCCGAGTAGACGTCGTCGGGCACCGCGTTGAGCACGCCCTTCGCGCCGATCGCGGCCAGCTGCGAGATGAGCAGTTTGTTGGTCAGCGCGTCGGTCGGGTCGGAGTCCGAGGTGTCCAGAATGGAGATGTCCAGTTCCTGGCCGTTCTTGGTGCGGTACTGCTTGCCCGGCGCCAGCTTCCAGCCGTCGGCGTCCAGTTCGGACTTCGCCTTGGCCAGGTTGTACGGGGTGATACCGCTGTGATCGGCGTGGTACTGGGTGCCCGGCAGATAGAGGTGGTTGCCGACCGGGGTCGGATTCGGCTCGATGGTGCCGATGATCGCCTTGGTGAAGGCGTCCCCGTTGATCCCGGTGGCGAACGCGGTGCGCAGTTTCAGGTCCGACAGCA
The DNA here is from genome assembly GCA_903970565.1 of Candidatus Melainabacteria bacterium. GTDB lineage: Bacteria > Actinomycetota > Actinomycetes > Mycobacteriales > Pseudonocardiaceae > CAJCJE01. The sequence continues at coordinate 1,985 of CAJCJE010000306.1, forward strand.
GCGCGCCGGAGCGACCGTTGAACCAGAAGTCGTTGAAGTTGTCGGCGACGGCCTCGCGGATCACCACGTTGGGCATTTTCCGCGCCCGCTTGTAGAGGTCGGCACTGGCGAACAGCGGGGTCTGGGTGATCTCACCGTTGGCCAGCGCGTCGGCCCGGTTGGACCGCTCGACGACCTGATAGATGATCTTGGACAGCACCGGTTTCGCGCCCCACCAGTCGGGGTTGTGCGTCATGATGATGGTCTGCTTGTTCGCGTCGATCGAGCTCGCGATGAACGGACCGGCGCTGATCGTGGACGGCCCGTTGATCAGCGCGGTGTTGAACGCCTGCGGGGTGGCGTTGATCGAGGGCGGGTAGAGCGGCGAGATCCTGCTGAACAGGTACTGCCACTCGGCAAAGGGCTGGTTGAAGGTCAGGATCGCCTGATCCGGGTTGCTGCCCTCGGTGACCGAGGAGATGTCGTTGTAACCGGTGGACTGGTTGACCTCGTAGGCGGTGTTGGTGCCGTTGAGGGCCTGCCACTGGGTCTTGAGGTCCGACCAGATCAGCGGGTCGCCGTTGGACCACCTGGCCTTCGGGTTGATGTTGTAGGTGACCACCTGGTGACCACCGCTGTCGGTCACCGTCGCCGAGGTCAGGTAGTCGTGGTTGATCACGGCCGAGGAGTCCGGCTGGATCAGGAAGAACCGGGGCAGGTAGGCGTCGTAGACATCCGGTTCGTCCTCGTCACCGCCGTCGACCTGGTTGGCGTTCCAGTTCGGCTCCCAGTCGTCCAGCGGCCAGACGAAGTTGCCGTCGACCAGGGTCGAGGGGTCCTTCGGGTTGATGTCCTCGGTCTTGTGCGCCAACTGGTCGCTGTTCTGTAACTGGCCGGCGCCGTTGCTGGCACCACAGCCCGACAGGACCAGTGTCGCGGTGACCGCGACGCCGATCAGCGCGCTGACCCCAAACCTTCTCCGGCCCACGATGGGCTC
>CAJCJE010000307.1 GCA_903970565.1 Candidatus Melainabacteria bacterium
AACCGAGTTCTCCGATCAATCGCACCTGGTGGAGCCGCTGGACAACCGAGCCGCACCGTGCGCCTACCCAAACACCGCGTTTGCGCTCGCCCGCGCTGCCCTCGCGCCGGGGGTTCTGTTGTGCCCGCGCTGCCAGTACCCGACCAACCGGTTGATCGCCTATCCGGGCGGTAGCCAGCTCGGGCCGTGCTGTGCGTACCCGTACGAAATGCCGGAAGAGGACCAGGAGGCTCTCAGCCAGTTGCGTCGAAGAACACGCTGACCCCCGAAGCTGAACCGCCGGGTACAGCATCTCCATCTCCGGCCGACGGTGACGACACCCGGCCGCGTGTGGATGGAAATGACGCCGATCGGGTTGGTCTGCACCCTCAATGTGGCCCCCGACGACGGACGCCGGTGCTGAGCCATGGTCACTCCCGGGGAGGCGTGCGGGCGGGAATGACCCCCACACCACAAGCCAAAGGTGCGACTCGGGAGACGCGCGGCACGGGCGAACTGCAGATCGGCTTAGGCGAGGGCATGCAACAAACGTGGCCCACAGTGCGTCGACCTGCGGGAACAGAGCAGCAACCTTCCTCACGGCAGGACCGGCGGTCGCCCGGATAGAAATCTGCACACGAATTGTTGGGAGGAATCGGGGAGGGAACGAACCGAGTCCCACAGCACGTGACAGCACCTGAGAGCAGGTGAGAGCAGGACCTCGATGCACCCCCACGACCCGCGTTCGACGGCCGATGACCTGTATTTTCCGGCCAGGGGTTGCGCCTGACCTGCGGATATGAGACTCTATTAAAGTTGGATGGGTCTACACACTCACACCACACTGGCAGTGTGGGGGTCAGGGGTTCGAACCCCCTCAGCTCCACAGATGTTGAATTAACAACAATTCGCCCGTCGACCTGCAAAAACAGGTTCGGCGGGCGATCTTGTTTCTCCGTCCCTTGTGGATTGTTAAACGTTGAAGGGGAGCAAACGGGGAGCAGGGCCATGATCACGTCATGATCACCTGCGGAGGTGGTCATGCGTTGGGAGCGAAAAATGTGCTGTTTAGTACAACTCTATGCAGTTGGCCACAGTTAGCTGCATCACACTGCTTTTCAGATCTGCGTTAACTGACGCGACTTCCCGACGGCGCGTCCCGGAAGGAACCACCAGGTGGGGCACTGGGATGGGCCCCGGCAGTTTCTCCGGCCACGATCGGTCACAGCGGCCAGCACCGGGTTGCGTGATCGGACGGACCAATGACCGTCGCGGATCGACGCGGAGCCGGGTAACCGACGTCGGCCGCTCCGGTGACCGTAGCCACCGCCGGGTCGTCGAAGCCGACCGGCCGCAGGACTACGTGATGACAATCGTGCTGGACCAGTTGGCTACTTGCATGGGGCGAGGCGAGTTACGGGACGCCCAGCCTGTAGGTCGAAATCGCCACCCGAGAAGGAGTTGCCGCAGTTGTGGCCGTCGACCGAGGTAGTCGTATGGCCTGGCCAAGCCCCGCGCGGACGATGCCGCCTTCCCGACTTCGCTGGCGGCAAGGACGTCCGTTCAGGAGCGCACATCGAGGTGCGTCGGTGGAGCCTCCGACTGAACTGCAGCAGAGTCGAGAAGTCGACGCCACGATGGAGTTCCCATCCGCCTCCTGGCAGCACGCCCTTTCGGTTGGACAGGGCGGAGATCTTCCTGCTGAATGGCTGACGTTGCCCCAGTCGCATGGCGGCCCGCCTTCCACCTATACGGTTCGTCCGGCCGGGTCGGGACGAACTGCGCTGGCTGGACCAGAGCAGGTAAAGGATCACCGAGTCCTCTGGAAATGCCGTGCTGGCCACCGTTACGTTGTTGTCTACTCGTTCCCCTGACCGAGGGCCGTTGCCATGGCGGTCCGCAGCTGCTCCAGCGCACGGTCGCATACCTCCTCGGTTTCGATGATGGACGCGCTCCAGGTCCCATCGCCCCGCAGCCGGACCAGCCTTTCGATCGCCTCCAGCACCGATGAAACGGAGCCAGCCGCGAGGTCCGGGCTGTACAGCTCGATACCAGCGCCCGCTCGCCGCAGTTCGGACAACATCGACGACTGGTCTTCCGGGCGCGCGCTGTCGTTGGGTAAGCGCAGCACGCGAGCGGCGCTCAGGAATTCACGGCAACATGCCTCGAGCTTGTCCTGCCGGGCGTCACGGCGTTCGACATCGCGCAGTTGCAACGCCAGTTTGATGCTATTGCGGCTGGTCAACGAGATGCCGACGAGAGTGGACGCGAAGCCGAGTACCGCGACGACAGCTGTCACCCACAGTTGAGCGGTCATGGTGAAACAGTAGCCAGTGTCGATCGTTTCGCCACGCACCCAGAATGCCCCGTGGCGCCTCACACACCAGGGACATGTGCCGGTCCTCGGCCAGCACCAAGTACGGTGGGATGGTCAACAGCCTGGTAGGAGTAGTCCGGTGCGTCGAAAATCGCAGGGAGACGTGCCCGTCGCGTCCGGCCAACCGGACTGGGTCACCATCCAGACACCACGCACCGTGCTCGTCGTCGTCCACACGATGACGGCGTGGAATCGACTGGCGGACATACTCACCGTATTCGACTCCGACCGACGCGTTCAGCTCCTCTTTACCTTCCCTGACGTCTCGCATGTCACCGGCAACGTTGTGCACGACCTGACCGAGGACGGCGTGATCGTCATCCCATGGAATCAGGCCATCGCAACCAAGTTCGACGCCGCTATCTCGGTACACAATAGTGGCAATTTGCATCAAATCGACGCGCCGCTCGCCATACTGTCGCATGGAATGGGCTATACTAAAGTCCGGAAACCGGAAACCGGAAACCGGAAACCGGAAACCGGAAACCGGAAACCGGAAACCGGAAACCGGAAACCGGAA
>CAJCJE010000308.1 GCA_903970565.1 Candidatus Melainabacteria bacterium
CAACCCGAGCAGGGCGAAGCTGGTGATCGACGGCGACCCCACCACGATGTGGAAGACCGACATCTACCAACAGCAGTTCCCCGCCTACAAGCCGGGAATCGGGCTGATGGCCACCTTCAGCCAGCCGGTCAAGCTGGCCCAGCTCCAGATCAACTCGCCGAGCGCCGGCACGGTGGTGGAGATCCACGCCAGCGACTCCGCGCACCCGGACAACCTGAGCCAGACCCAGGTGGTCGGCACCGGCACGCTGGTGAACGGGCAGACCATCATCCAGCTCAACCAGGCCCAGCCCAGTCGCTACATCCTGGTCTGGGTCACCCAGCTGGCCACCAACCCCGGCGCCGGCGGTTTCCAGAGCGAGATCAGCGAGATCACCTACAGCCAAGCTCAGTAGTCTCCCGGAAGGGTTCGGCAGGTCAGCCCCGATAAGCTCGTCGGGTGACCGCCGCCACCAGTTCGGACGCCGAGCTCATCGCCGCCCACGCGGCTGGTGACCCGGATGCGTTCAACGAACTGGTGCGACGACACCGCGACCGGCTCTGGGCCGTCGCGCTGCGCACCCTGCGCGATCCGGAGGAGGCGGCCGACGCCCTCCAGGAAGCCTTCATCTCGGCCTTCCGCGCGGCCGGGTCCTTCCGCGCCGAGTCCCAGGTGACCACCTGGCTGCACCGCATCGTGGTGAACGCCTGCCTGGACCGCATCCGCCGGCGTGCCGCCCGCCCCACCGTGCCGCTGCCCGAGGCCGGTCCCGGTGAACCGGTCGCCGAGCGGGACGCGATGGCCGACCGGGAGACCCGGATGATCGTGTCCGAGGCACTGTCCAGCCTGCCTGACGAGCAGCGGTTGCCGATCGTGCTGCTGGACGTGGAGGGCTACTCGGTCGCCGAGACGGCGAAGCTGCTGGGCATCGCGGAGGGCACCGTGAAAAGCCGGTGCGCCCGCGGCCGGGTCAAGCTCGCCAAACTTCTCGGACACCTGCGGAACCCGAGTGCGGATGCGAACGTCCCAGTTGAGCAAGCTGATCCAGGGCGTCGTTCCGGTCCTGATCCAGTCACTGTTCGTCCGAAACGTCGTGGGGAGGGCCGATGACGGACATGCAGCAGCGGGGCGGCGCGCCGGGCGAGCCGCCCCTGTCGGCGGACCTCCTCGCCGACCTGCACGGCGGGGCCCTGCCGGCCCCGGTCGCGGCGGCCCTGTGGCCGCGGGTGCGGGCCGATCCACGGGCCGACGCGGTACTAGCCGCGTTGGAGGCCACCAGATCGGACCTGGCCGGGCTCGGCCGGGCACCGGCGCCGGCCATGCCGGTGGGCTTCGCGGCCCGCCTCGATGCCGCCCTTGCCCAGGAAGCCAGGGCACGAGCCGGTCAGGGCGGCCCCGTGCTCGCGCCGGTCGTGGACCTCGCGGCCCGCCGACTCGGTCGCCGGATCGGCTGGACGGCCGGCCTGGCCGCGGCCGCCGCCGCGCTGATCGGCGCGGCCATCGTGGTGTTGCCGGGCCTTGGCAGATCCGCGACGCCCGGCGATGCCTCGGCGCCGCCGAAGACGAGCCTGCCCGCGCTGAGTAGGACGGACCTGGGTTCGGTCGCGCTCGCGGACGCGCTGCGCAAGAACAACTACGGCCCGCTGGCTGATGCCGCCCGGCTCACCGGCTGCCTGCGCGCCAACGGCCTGGACCCGAACCAGAAACCGATCGGTGCCAACCAGATCGACCTGGACGGCCGGCCGGGCACGCTGCTGGTGCTGACCACCGGGCAACTGGCCCAGTTCCGGCTGCTGGTCGTCGGCCCCACCTGCTCGGCCGGCGACCCGGCGACCCTGGCCAACCAGGTGATCGGTGGAATCTCCAGCCTCCCGGTGCCGCCGCCGACCCACTGAGTCCCGACCCCGGCCACGTATGGAGAGATCACTCCATACGTGTGATGGCCGTCGCCCGAAGGTGCTGGAACAACGGGCACCTACGATCGCGTTGACAACGGTGCGCCCGAAAGATTTCGGGTGGCACGAGATCCTCGACGCGAGGCGGAGGTCCTTCCGGTGGCGGCGGCTACGCAACAGCTTCGGAGCCTGATCATTGTCGGCTCTGGCCCGGCGGGTTACACCGCCGCGGTCTATGCGGCAAGGGCACAACTGAATCCGCTGGTGTTCGAGGGAACCCAGTTCGGTGGCGCGTTGATGACCACCACCGAGGTGGAGAACTTCCCAGGCTTCTCGGACGGGATCATGGGCCCCGAGCTCATGGAACAGATGCGCGGCCAGGCGCGGCGCTTCGGCGCCGAACTGCGCGCCGAGGACGTCGAGGCGCTGGAGTTGGACGGCGACGTGAAGTACGTCACCGCCAACGGGGTGCGCTATCCGGCCAAGGCCGTGGTGCTGGCGATGGGTGCGGCCGCGCGGTACCTCAACGTGCCCGGTGAGCAGCGACTGCTCGGCCACGGCGTGTCCGCGTGTGCCACCTGCGACGGGTTCTTCTTCCGCGAGCAGGACATCGCGGTGGTCGGCGGCGGCGACTCGGCGATGGAGGAGGCGACCTTCCTGACCCGGTTCGGCAGGACGGTCACCATCATCCACCGGCGGGAGGAGTTCCGGGCCTCCAGGATCATGCTGGACCGCGCCAGGGACAACGAGAAGATCCGCTGGGCCACCAACAAGGAACTCCTCGAAGTGCTCGGCGACAACTCGGTGACCGGGGTCCGCCTGCGCGACACGGTAACCGGACAGGAGTCGGAACTCGCGGTCAGCGGTCTGTTCATGGCGATCGGGCACGACCCACGCAGCCAGCTCGTCGCCGACCAGGTCGACATCGACGCCGAGGGCTACGTCAAGACCAGCGGGCAGAGCACCTACACCAACCTCGACGGCGTGTTCGCCGCCGGCGACCTGGTCGACCGGACCTACCGGCAGGCCATCACGGCGGCCGGCTCCGGCGCGGCGGCGGCCATCGACGCGGAACGTTGGCTCGCCGAGCACGAGGAGCCGGCGGCGGAGAGCGCCCCGGAACTCGTCGGCGGCGGCTACGGCACCGCCACCTCCTGACCCCGAGAATTCCGAGATCTCGAACTGAGAGGTCTCAGCCCTCGGCAGCCGGCCCACCTGGGTCAATGCCGAGGTGACCACCACCACACACGTTCGGATCGCAGCTCACCCACGAGGAGACAATCATGGCCGGTTCCACCGTAACCGTCACCGACGCTTCGTTCGGCGAGGACGTCCTGACCAGCTCAAAGCCAGTTCTGGTGGACTTCTGGGCGACCTGGTGCGGGCCGTGCAAGATGGTCGCGCCGGTGCTGGAGGAGATCGCGACCGAGCACGGCGAGAAGCTGACCATCGCCAAGGTCGACATCGACGCGAACCCCGGCATCGCCCGCGACTACAAGATCATGTCGATCCCGACCCTGATCCTGTTCAAGGACGGCCAGCCGATCAAGCAGATCGTCGGCGCCAAGCCGAAGGCCGCCCTGCTCAGTGACCTTGCCGAAGTCATCGGCTGAGTCGCGGCCGAGGCGGCGGTCCTGGGCCGACCAGGGCCGCGCCGAGCGGAAATGACATTCGGGGTGGAAAGCGCATACATTGGCCTTCCACCCCGTTTTTTTACCCGGTTTTCGCCAGCCACACCCGATCGGCTTACCGAGAGTCCACTTGGGTTACGCTGCGCATCCATTCGGGTGCACCACGTATCCCTCCGGATCGCCCGATTCAGCACAGGGCACAATGTTGTAACCGATTTCCGGTTGGGCCCCACCCGCCGAAAGTCTCTTCTTCCCAGCGCCGACCACGGTCGGTGCCCTAGCTGAGCGAGGGGTGTATGCAGGTACGCCGTCGCGGTGACGTCGGTCCGGCGGTAGCCGAGATTTCCTCGACGCTCACCGCGTTGGGTCTGCTGTCCGCGCCGGACGGCCACGGTGCCGTCCAACACGCCGTGTTCGACCAGGCGGTCGAACACGCGGTCCGGACCTTTCAGCAGCAACGCGGCCTGATCACCGACGGGGTGGTCGGACCGGCCACCTTCCGGGCGCTGCGCGATGCCACCTACCACCTCGGTGGCCGGCCGCTGGCCTATCTGGTGTCCGCGCCGATGACCGGTGACGACGTGTTCGCGCTCCAGGAGAAACTGCTGGAGCTCGGCTACGACGCCGGCCGTGCGGATGGCACCTTCGGGCCACAGGTCGAACTCGCGCTGCGCAGCTTCCAGCGCGACTACGGCCTGGTCATCGACGGCATCTGCGGGCCGGGCACGATCCGCGCGCTGCGCCAGCTGGCGCCGAAGGTACGCGGTGGCCGGCCGGTACTGCTGCGTGAGCAGGAGCGGGTTCGACAGGCCGGCCCGCTGCTGCGCGGCAAGCGGATCGTGGTCGATCCCGGCCACGGTGGGCCCGATCGCGGCGCCGTCGTCGGCGCGACGCACGAGGCCGACCTGATGTGGGACCTGGCCCGCCGGCTGGAGGGCCAGATGGCCGCCACCGGGATGGAGGCGCTGCTGTCCAGGGGCGAGGACAGCAGTCCGACCGACCCGGAGCGGGCCGCGTTCGCCAACGAGACCGGGGCGGACCTGTTCCTGTCCCTGCACGTCGACGCCAACCACTCGCCGCTGGCCGAAGGCGTGGCCTGCTTTCACTACGGCACCCCCAACGGCACCTCCACGGTCGGAGAGGCCCTGTCCGGACTGATCCAACGGGAGCTGTCGGCCAGGACCGGTCTACTGGACTGCCGCTCACACCCGAGGACCTGGGAGCCACTGCGGATGACCCGCTGCCCGGCGGTGCGGGTGGAGGTCGGCTACCTGACCAACCCCGGCGACCTCGCGCGGCTGACGAATCCCGGATTCCGGGACCTGGTCGCGGAGAGCATCCTGATCGCGGTGAAGCGCCTCTACCTACTCGGCGAGAACGACCAGCCGACCGGCACGTTCACCTTCTCCGACATCCTCAGGCACGAACTCGCCAAGGCCGAGTAGCGCCTACTCTTCGTCGCTGATCTCGTCTCAGATCATTCGCGCCGCTTAGCGGCGATCAGAGTGGATGAGAGGCAAGGCGGAGTCGTACCCGGTACGTGGTTTGTACCGGGTACGACGACAACGCCAAGCCCCGGTGCGGTGCCCGCAAGGGCACAGCGCCACTCTGGCGCCGCTAAGCCCGGGGAAGGACGGAGAGGGTGTCTCCGGCGGTAACGCTGACCGAGTTGAGCAGCTGCTCCAGCGCCGCCTCGACGTCCTCTTTCCAGGACAGCGCGGTGCGCAGCTCCAGGCGCATCCGGGGCCACTTCCGGTGTTCCCGGATGGTCTTGAACCCCACCGAGCGCAGGAAGTCGGCCGGGACCACGCAGCTCGCGTCGTTCTCGGGGTCGGCGTCGGCGAACGCCTCGATCGCCTTCACGCCGCGTTTGGTGAGGTCCTTGGCCACTTCCTGGACCAACATGCGGCCGAGGCCGCTACCGGCGAACTCGGGCAGGATGCGCACGGCGGTGAGCATCACCGCGTCGGCGCTGATCGGCGCGGTCGGGAAGGCCACCGCCCTGGGCACGGCGGTCGGCGGCGCGTAGAAGGCGAAACCGGCGGGCACCGAGTCGACGTAGACGATCCGGCCGCAGGAGCCCCAGGTCAGGAGGACACTGGAGACCCAGGCTTCCTTTTCGAAGTCGGTCTGGCCGTACTGCTCGGCCTCCTCGCGTAGATGCGGCGCGAGTTCCCAGAACAGACAGCGCCGACAACGCTTGGGCAACTGGTCCAGATTGTCCAGTGTGACGCCCACGATGCGTCCCGACACCTGACCTCCAGCCCGATTCACCCGAGATATCCGCACGCGACGGCTGCGTCGGGCACGGAAAAAGCATAGGCGCATGTGATGGGGGACGAAAGGTGACTAGCCCGACAGGGCGGCCGGTTACACTCGACCGATCTACCTGGCAATGTCGGAGGGTAATCCGACCGCAGGAAAGGGCCCCGATGAGCAACGGTGACCAGCCCACGCTGCCCACCCGTGCGGCCGGGCGCAGCCTCGATCCGCATCTGGCCCGTTACGCCGCCCGTACCGCCGGGATGACCGCCTCGGAGATCCGCGCGCTGTTCGCGGTGGCCAGCCGGCCCGAGGTCGTCTCACTGGCCGGGGGAATGCCCAATCTGGCCGCGCTGCCACTGGACTCACTCTCCGCCGAGATCGGCGAGCTGATCGCCACCGAGGGCCTGGTGGCCTTGCAGTACGGCTCCGCGCAAGGCATCGTCGGCCTCCGGGAGCAGATCTGCGAGATCATGGCGCTGGAGGGCATCAGCGCGCACCCGGACGACGTGGTGGTGACCGTCGGCTCGCAGATGGGCCTGGACATGGTCACCAGAATCTTCTGCGACCCCGGTGACGTCGTGCTGGCCGAGGGGCCGTCCTACGTCGGCGCGCTCGGCTCCTTCGCCGCGTACCAGGCCAATGTCGTGCACGTCGCGATGGACGACAACGGCCTGGTCCCGCAGGCGCTGCGCGAGGCCATCGCCACGGTGACCGCGGCCGGCAAGCGGGCCAAGTTCCTCTACACGATCCCGAACTTCCACAACCCGGCCGGCGTGACACTGGCGGTGTCCCGGCGCGCGGAGATCCTTCAGATCTGCGCCGAGTACGGCGTGCTGGTCGTCGAGGACAACCCCTACGGTCTGCTCGGCTTCGACGGCCAGACCTATCCGGCGCTGCGTTCCTACGACCGGGACAACGTGGTCTATCTCGGCTCGTTTTCCAAGACCTTCGCGGCGGGCCTGCGGGTCGGCTGGGTACTGGCTCCGCACGCGGTGCGCGAGCGCCTGGTGCTGGCCGCCGAGTCCGCGACGCTGTGCCCGCCCGCGCTCACCCAGATGGTGGTCAGCCGCTACCTGTCCACGCACGACTGGCGCGGTCAGATCAAGCTGTTCCAGCAGACCTACCGGGAGCGCCGGGACGCCATGCTGGGTGCCCTGGATCAGTACCTGCCGGCCGGTTGCAGCTGGACCAGGCCGGACGGTGGCTTCTATGTCTGGCTGACCGTGCCGGAGGGCGTGGACACCAAGGCGATGCTGCCGAGGGCGATCACGGCCAGGGTCGCCTACGCCTCGGGCACCGGTTTCTACGCCGACGCCCTCGGCAGCCGGCAGATGCGGTTGTCGTTCTGCTATCCGACCCCGGAGCGGATCAAGGAGGGGGTACGTCGGCTGGCCAATGTGCTCGCCGACGAACTGGAGCTGTACCGGACCTTCGGACCGGTGGCTCGGCGAGCCGTGTCCGGCCCTCAGTCGCCGTCCCCCGACCTGGCCTAGGTCCTGGTCCTGGCATTCGCCCGGGCTTGTTTCATGTGAAACATTGCCCGTCCTTCCATTATGATCGCCGGGGCCGGTGGGTGGCCGCGCGGCGAGTTGAGCACATCAGGAGTCGCGGTGTCCGACCGTTGGGTCGCAGTTCTTTCCGGCGGGATGTCCCATGAGCGCGAGGTCTCGCTGCGCTCCGGCCGACGGCTGTCCTCGGCCCTGCGCGCGGTCGGGCTGACCGTGGACGAGTGGGACGTGGACACCAATCTGGTGCACCGGCTGCGCGAGTCCCGGCCCGACGTGGTGATCGCCGCCCTGCACGGCGGCTCCGGGGAGAACGGCGCGGTGCAGAGCGTGCTGGCCATGTTGGGCGTCCCCTACGTCGGCACCGACCCCCATGCCTGCCGGCGGGCCTGGGACAAGCCGACCGCCAAGGCCGAACTCGCCAGGGCCGGCGTGGCCACGCCGGACTGGGTGGTGCTGCCGCACAGCACGTTCCGCGAACTCGGCGCCCAGGCGGTACTGGACGCGATGGTGGAGCGGCTTGGGCTGCCGCTGATGCTCAAGCCCGACCAGGGCGGCTCGGCGCTGGGCGCGCAGGTGGTTCGGGAGGCCGGCGAGCTGCCGGCCGCGATGGTCGGCTGCCTCGCCTACGGGGACACCGTGTTGGCCGAGCAGTTCATCGCCGGCGTCGAGGTCGCGGTGACCGTGGTCGACGGACCGGACGGGCCCGAGACGCTGCCGCCGGTGGAGATCGTGCCGGAGCACGGCATCTACGACTACACCGCGCGCTACACCGCCGGCCTGACCACCTTCCACGCGCCGGCCCGGCTGGCGCCGGAAACGGCGACCGCGGTCAGCGAACTGGCGGTCACCGCACACCGGTTGCTCGGGCTGCGCGACGTGTCGCGCACCGATGCGATCGTGGCCGAGGACGGCACGGTGCAGTTCCTCGAAGTGAACGTCTCGCCGGGCCTGACCGAGACCTCGCTCCTGCCGATGGCCGCAGACGCGGCCGGCCGCTCGCTCGGCGAGATTTTCGCCGGCCTCGTCGAGCGCGCGGTGGCTCGAAACTGACCCGAGACGGTCACAAACACCGACCGTGAACTACCTCGGAGACCGCTAGATCTGATGACCCTGGGTCAGATTTCACACACGAACAGTTCCTGTCACCGTGACGAAATGACCTGGTGCGATGGGTCATCCAAAATTAAATCCTTTTTGCCTCTTTTACTGACATGAGCTGAACGATCCTTTCAAGATCGTCAACGGTCGCGAATTCAACCACAATCCGGCCTTTTCGCTGCCCCAACTCGACCTTCACCCGAGTGTCGAAGTTGTTCGAGAGCCGATCCGCGAGGTCCTGGAGGCCGGGAGCCTGTATGGGTTTGCGCGGGGGAGCCTTGGGTTTGCGGGCCGTCTCGTTCTTCGCGAGGGTCACCACCTCCTCCGTGGCGCGCACCGACAATCCCTCGGCGACGATCCGCGCGGCCAGTTCCTCCTGCGCGCCAGGATCGTCCAGACCCAGCAGCGCACGTGCATGACCGGCCGAGAGCACCCCGGCGGCGACCCGGCGCTGGACCGGCAGCGGCAGCTTCAGCAGCCGGATCATGTTGGTGATCGCCGGCCGGCTGCGGCCGATCCGGGTGGCCAGCTCCTCGTGGGTGACCCCGAACTCCTCCAGCAGCTGCTGGTAGGCGGCGGCCTCTTCGAGCGGATTGAGCTGCACCCGGTGGATGTTCTCCAACAGCGCGTTGCGCAGCATCACGTCATCGGCGGTCTCCCGGACGATGGCCGGGATGGTCTCCAGACCGGCGCGCTGCGAGGCTCGCCAGCGCCGCTCACCCATCACCAGCTCGTACTCGTCGCCCGGCAGCGCCCGAACCACGATCGGCTGCATCAGCCCGAACTCGTTGATGGAGAACTCCAGCTCGGCCAGCGCGTCCTCGTCGAAGACCTGCCGGGGCTGCTTGGGGTTCGGCTTGATGGCGCCGATCGGCACCTCGCGGTAGACCGCGCCGGCCACCGAACCGGAGACCGAGCCGGACGCGGTCTCGGCGGCGGAGTCCGGGGCGGGCGTCGAGTCGGCGGGGGAGGTGGCAACGCTGGTCAGGTTGGGCCGGGGAGTCGCCGGAGCACCGGGCGGCGGCCCGGACGGAATCAGCGCGGCCAGTCCTCGACCCAGCCCGCCCTTGCGTTCGGTCACCTTCGTGCTCCTTGCTCCGCGCCTCGTTCAGCCAGTTCTTTTGCCGCGTCCAAGTAGCTCATCGCGCCGCGTGACCCTGGGTCGTAGGCCAGGACCGACTGTCCGAAGCCAGGCGCCTCGGACACTTTGACGCTACGTGGAATCACGGTCTTCAGTACGGTGTCGCCGAAGTGGCTGCGCACCTCGTTGGTCACCTGGTCGGCCAGTTTGGTCCGGCCGTCGTACATGGTGAGCAGGATGGTCGACACGCTCAGCCGAGGGTTCAGGTGCTGCTGCACAAGCTCGATGTTGTGCAGCAACTGGCCGAGACCTTCCAGCGCGTAGTACTCGCACTGGATCGGAATGAACACCTCGTCGGCGGCGACCATCGCGTTGACGGTCAGCAGGCCGAGCGAGGGCGGGCAGTCGATGAACACGTAGTCCGGATTCAGCTCATCCAGCGCCTCGTTGGACAGCGCCTCCTTCAGCCGCGACTCCCGGCTCTCCATCGACACGAGTTCGATCTCGGCACCCGCCAGGTCAATGGTGGCCGGCACGCAGTAGAGGTTGGGTGACTGGTCGCTGACGGCCGCCGCCTCGGCCAGAGAGATCTCGCCGATCAGCACCTCGTAGACCGAGGGGGTGCCGGACCGGTGCTCGACACTCAGCGCGGTACTCGCGTTGCCCTGCGGGTCGAGGTCGATCACCAACACCTTGAGTCCACGGATGGCCAGCGCCGCCGCAATGTTCACGGCGGTGGTCGTCTTGCCGACGCCGCCCTTCTGGTTGGCGATCGTCATCAGCCGGCGCTGCACCGGCCG
>CAJCJE010000309.1 GCA_903970565.1 Candidatus Melainabacteria bacterium
CGATCGCGGTCCACAGCAGCGCTACGGCCTCCTGCGCGACCCGCCAGCGGGCCAGGGTGTCACCGGCGAGCCGGCTGCCGGAGAGAAATCGATAACCGGGATCATTGTCGAGTTCGGTCATCGCCGCATCGACACGCTGAGCGTCGACGCGCAGCCGATCTAATCGAGCGTCGGCCTCGGCCCGCGTCGGCCGAGGCCCTGGCGTGCCGCTCATTGTGAGGGCACGTGTAAAAGCAGCAATGGTGACCGCCGGAAGCCGAAAAGGGTTGTCGTCAGTGCCGTTTTATCACATCAACGCTCCGGCGGGCCTGGATATGACGAGGATGACCATACCTGTTGCCCATCGGATTCCGGGTGAAAAGAAAACGTCAAGGAATCGCGATTTACATTGCGCGGATCGGAGTGTCGTGCCTCGGCGCAACTATCGATAGGCTCTCGTCCTGGTGAGCCGGGAAGCCTGGTCGGCATCGTGTCCTGACGACGGGAAGGCTCACGCCAATGGCTCGCGGTGTCGCATATCTGGAGGCCGACTGGCGGCGGGAAGCGCTGCGCACCAACCTGTGGGTGGTGCCGGTGGTCGAGGCCATCACCGTGTTGTTGCTGTTCGCCGCTACCCTGGCCGTTGACCGGGCTGCCTACCAGGGCGCGATCTCACTGCCGTCCTGGGTCCTCAGCGGCACGGCCGACGCGGCGCGACAGATCCTCACGACGATCGCCGCGGCGATCATCACCGTGGTCGGCGTCGTCTTCTCCATCACGATCGTGGCGTTGACCCTGGCCTCGACCCAGTTCGGCCCGCGCATGATGCGCAACTTCATCCGCGACCGAGGCACCCCGTTCACCCTGGGCACGTTCGTGGCCACGTTCTTCTACAGCATCCTGGTGCTGGTCTCCATCAGTCCCGGTCCGCACGGCGATTTCGTCCCGCACCTCTCGATCACGGTCACGCTGGCTCTGACCGTCGTCGACCTGATCATGCTGATCTACTTCATCAACCACATCGCGAGTCAGATCCAGCTGCCCCAGGTCATCGCTGGCATCGCGCGGGACCTCGCCAGGGCCATCGCGGTGGAGAGCGCCGACACCGTGCACGCCTCCGGTGGGCCCGACTGCGACATGCTGCTGGCGGCGATCACCGATTCCGGTGTCGCGGTACCCACCCCGCACAGCGGCTATCTCCAGGTCATCCGACACGAGTCGCTGGTGCGGGTCGCGGCGCGGGCCGACGCCGTGATCCACCTGCCGTACCGGCCAGGTCACTTCCTGGTCCACGGCCAGGCCCTGGCGACCGTCTGGCCGCCGGCTGCCGCCGAACAGGTCGCGGCGGCGCTCGAACGGGGCCAGGTCACCGGTCCCTACCGCACGCTCACCCAGGACATCTCCTTCGGCGTCGACCAGTTGGTCGAGATCGCCATCCGCGCGCTCTCGCCCGCCATCAACGACACCTTCACCGCCCTGACCTGTATCGACTGGCTCACCGACTGTTTGTGCCGGCTCACCACCGGCTGGCACCCCCGGCGAGTCCACCGTGACCAGCAGGGCAGCATTCGGGTGATCGCCTATCAGGCCGAGTACGACCGACTGATCCAGCGTGCCTTCGAGAAGATCCGCCAGGCCGGCCGGGACATGCCGGCCGTCCTGATCAGGCAGCTGGACTCGCTGACCAGGATCATGGAGCAGACGGCGATCCCGGAACGCAGACAGGTCTTGGTGGAGCAGGCCGAGATGATCCAGCGAGCCAATCAGGAGTCGGTTCCCGAACCGGCCGACCGGGCGGACGTACAACGCAGGTACGAGGCACTCAGTGCCGTGCACCGCGACCTCGTCCATGCCGAGACGAAGCCGTTGCTCAACGGTCCGGTCTAGCCCGACGGACGGTGGAGCCCACACGACGGTGTCTCTCTCCGCGCCTCTTTGTGCTCGTTCGTACACCTTGGGTAACTCACGTTACTGACGGGCCCCGAACCCTTGCGGGTTCTTGGCGTCGATTGCTGCTGGATTCAGCACCACGGCGGTGACGTCCAGGCAGGGTCCGTTGCTCCGTCGTGGTTGCCGTTGGCGAGTGCGCTGAATCTTCGTGACGTCGGCGGATCGCCGGTGACCGGAGGCGGATCGATTCGACCTGGTGTCCTGCTGCGCAGCGGGTCGCTGCCACCAACGGGATCGTCCATCAGGTTGTGGCCACCCTCGCCGAGGTCCGGGGTGACGGCGAGCGGATCAACAGGGTGCCACTTGCCGCCCGGCTCGCCCAGCCCGATGCCTGCGTCGGGTGCTGGACCAGCTCGACCGCGACCACGGTGGGGCGGCGGGCTGGCTGCTGGCGCACGGACTGGCCGAGGCCGAACTTGCCCTACCGCGCGATCGCCTGGTCCAGCCGGCTCTCACCTCGACCGGTTGATCCGGCACCTCCGACGGCGTTCGCGGCGCGTCGGTCGGCGCCGATGTGCCCTCGGGCTGACTCCGACGGCCATCGCATCGGACACCGCGTCCGTCCAGATCCCGGTGTGGTGCGGACTTCGGCCTGCGGTGAACGATCGTTGACATGGTTGGGCGCGGACACTTCACCGCCGCGGCACCGGGGCAACCTGGTCGGCGACCTCCTACCTCCCCACCCGGGAAGGATGGCTGTACCTGGCGACCTGATCGATCTGCACCCCCGGGAGTTCATCGGGCACGCGATGGCCGAGCACATGCGTGCCGAACTGGTCCGCGACGCGATCACTCTCGCCACTGTAGGTGGCCTGAACTGCGGCGATACCGCTTCACTCCGATCGCGGGCGCACTACGGCTCGCGGACCTTCCGGACCATGCTCACCTCGGTGGGACTGCGTCCGTCGACTTTTCGAGCCCCACCGGCTCGAATGTCAACTACGCAAGCTGGTAGTCGAGTGAATTCGTTTCGACCGGGGTCGACTAATTTTCTTTGTTCTCGTCGACCTGAACCTCGATCCAAACGCTTTAATCATCAGTGTTCAAGGTAGGTATTTGCCGGCTATTTCGTCGGCTAAATCAACATCGACACTTGGCGGGCGGGCGCCGGGCGGTGTCTGGCTACGCTTGCCGCGTCGGCAGTGGCATCGTGATCGTACTATATCAACCGAATTTCGGGCTACTGTTGAAACGTGCCTGTCCGGATGATTCCCCTGGTGAGAGGGCTTTTGGATTCGGCCGTTCGGGTTATCTGCCTTGTCATTTACGTCACTCCGTCATGCGGACGGAGTCGCCGAAAATGATTTTGAATGCTACGCGAGGGTTGAACCGTGTTATGTCAGACCGTACACTCAGCTGGGAGGTCTGACGGCAAAAATTGATAGGGGCGATTCGATTGAGTAGAAAAGAGGGGTACGAATCCGCGCAACTTGTCGGGAAAGTAGTGACAACAAATGTCGGGCTGGTATTTCCCAAAAGTTTGTCGTACGACGAATGGGAGAACGCTGGTTGGCGGGTGGCTCGCATAGCGAGTTCGGCGGCCTGGTTCATCGGGGACTGGGTTGCCTGCGGGCAGGTCCGGTACGACAACCGGTATCGCGCGGCCATCGAGTTGGTCGGGCTGGACTACCAGACCATCCGCAACTACGCCTGGGTCGCGCGCACGTTCGACATCGGCCGAAGACGAGAGAAGCTCAGCTTTCAGCACCACGCCGAGGTGGCGTCCATGCCGTCGTCGAAACAGGACTACTGGCTCAACCGGGCTGAACAACTGGGCTGGTCGCGTAACCAGCTCCGGCGACAGCTGCGTGTCAGCCAGAGAGCCGGGGACGCCGAGGATCAGCGTGGCGTCGTGCAGCCGCTGACCGTCGACCGGGATCGGATGGCTCGCTGGCTCAAAGCGGCGGAGAGCGCCGGCTGCACCCTGGAAGTCTGGATGATCAGCTGCCTGGACTCGGCGGCCGATGGCGTACTGCCCGACGAGAGCCAACCGGCGGCGGCGGTCAACTCCGCGGAGTACGCCCGCCTGTCGTGAGGATGATCCATTCGGTGGGGACCGTGCGCGGTGAACCGGGCGGTTGGTGGCCGCCCGGTTCACCGAATGCCCGCCGTGCTCCTCCGGAACGTCGGTGAACGTCGGTGAACGTCAGTGGCCGCCGGGAGTGAATGCGTACAGTTTGTCGTTGTCGCCGGGACAACCGTTGGCGCACACGTTGGCGAACTTGTAGCCGGAACCCCAGTACACCGTTCCGTTCGACACGGCCGCTCCGCCGAACACCGAGCCGCCGCTGGGGAAGGCCCACAGGAACCGGCCGGTCGCGGCGTCCAGCGCGTACATGTTGGTCCCGGTGGGCGCAGAGGAGCCGGCATACACCACGCCGTTGGCGCTGGTGACCATCGAGTCGTCCAGCCACTCGCCACTGGCCTGCGGGTCGG
>CAJCJE010000310.1 GCA_903970565.1 Candidatus Melainabacteria bacterium
GCGGTCCTCTCCGGCGGCAACGTCGACCCGCTGCTGCTGTTGCAGATCATCCAGCACGGGATGAAGGCGGCCGGCCGCTATCTCGCGCTGCGTCTGCGCATCCCGGACCAGCCGGGTTCGCTGGCGGCGCTGCTGGCCAAACTCGGTGGGCTCGGGGCGAACGTCGTCGACGTGGAACACTCCCGCGTCTCCGGCACCCTGCGGCTCGGCGAGGCCGAGGTCGCTCTCGACCTGGAAACCCGAGGCGCCGAGCACTGCACGCTCGTCGTCGAGGCCCTACAGGCCTCCGGCTACACCGTCCTGAACTGACCCTGCCCGCCGCTGACCGGGCCACTCCGGGGGCAGGGCCGCAGGTTCTACAGGTTGCCGCGGCTTCTACAGGTTGCCGCGGCGCTCCTGCTCCCGCTCGATCGCCTCGAACAGGGCCTTGAAGTTGCCCTTGCCGAAGCCGAGCGATCCGTGCCGCTCGATGAGTTCGTAGAACACCGTCGGCCGGTCGCCGATCGGCGCGCTGAAGATCTGCAACAGGTAGCCGTCCTCGTCCCGGTCGACCAGGATCTTGCGGCTGTGCAACTCCTCGATCGGCACTCGAACCTCACCGATCCTGGCCCGCAGTGCCGGGTCCTCGTAGTACGAGTCCGGGGTGTCCAGGAACTCGACGCCGGCCGCGCGCATGGCGTCCACGGTGGCGATGATGTCGCCGGTGGCCAGCGCGATGTGCTGGCAGCCCGCGCCGTCGTAGAACTCCAGGTACTCGTCGATCTGCGACTTGCGCTTGCTCACCGCCGGCTCGTTGAGCGGGAACTTCACCCGGTGGTTGCCATTGGACACGACCTTGCTCATCAGCGCCGAATAGTCGGTCGCGATGTCGTCGCCGACAAACTCCGCCATGTTCACGAAGCCCATCACCCGGTTGTACCAGGACACCCAGTAGTCCATCTTGCCCAGTTCGACATTGCCGACGCAGTGGTCGATGGCCTGGAACAGCCGCTTGGGCGCACCGGCCGGCCGTGCCGCCGCACTGTCCCTGGGCTGGTATCCGGGCAGGTAGGGGCCCGTGTAGCGGCTGCGGTCGATGAGGGTGTGCCGGGTCTGGCCGTATGCGGCTATCGCGGCCAGCCGAACCGTGCCGTGCTCGTCGCTGATCTCGTGCGGCTCGACCAGCACGGTCGCGCCGGTCGCGCGGGCGTGCTCGATGCACTTGTCGACGTCGGCAACCTCCATCGCGAGGTCGACGACGCCGTCGCCGTGCCGGCGGTGGTGTTCGATGAGCGGGCTGTCCGAGCGCACCGCGCCGTTGATCACGAACCGCGCCGAGCCGGACTTCAGCACGAACGACTTGTGGTCGCGGTTACCGGTTTCCGGACCGGAGTAGGCGACCAGGCGCATCCCGAAGGCGTGCTGGTAGTACCAGGCCGTCTGGGTGGCGTTGCCGACCACGAACACCACGGCGTCCATCGACTTCACCGGGAACGGGTCGATCGACTCGTCGTAGTCGACCAGTCCGACGAGCTGCTTGAGCGCTTCGAAGCTCACATCGTCCAGGGGCAGGCGATCATCGGTCCGGCCGGGAAGTGTCTCGGTCACGGCGTTCTCCTCGCGGTCAGTGCAACGGGCAGTGCGGCGGTCAGCTCTGCCATGAGCATGTGACCACCGTGCAAGGTGCGCAAGGGACGGAAAATCCACTGGTCACTATGCCTAGTTAACAGGGAGATACACCTGTCATAATGGACAGCCTGACCAGGAGGTGCCCCGTGGCCGCCATACCGCCCTCGCAGGGCCACTCACCGGGGTTCACCCCTGCCCACCCTCCGGCGCCGGAGGGTGGGCAGCGCACTGATCCCCTGGACGAGCTGGATGCCCGGCTGCTGCTCCTGCTCACCGACGAACCCCGGCTCGGCGTGTTGGAGTGCTCCCGGCGCCTCGGCGTCGCCAGGGGAACGGTGCAGGCCCGGCTGGACAAGTTGGTCGCCAGGGGTGTCCTCGGCGGGTTCCCGCCCGCGCTCGACCTGGCCGCGATGGGCTACGGCCTGACGGCCTTCGCGGTGCTGGAGATCGCGCAGGGGCGCCGGGCCGAGGTCATCGACGGGCTCGCGGCCATCGCCGAGGTGTGCGAGGTGCACGCCACCACCGGGCAGGGAGACCTGTTCGTGCGGCTGGTGGCCAGATCCAACGCCGACCTGCAACGGGTCATCGACGAGATGGTCGGTGTCACCGGAGTCCAGCGGCTGGCCACCTCGATCGCACTGTCCACCCCGGTACCACCGAGGGTTCGACCGCTGCTGGACCGACTGCTGGGATAGCCGAGGACCGGTTCGATCACGCTGGACCGAACCGGTGCGAACCCAAAACCGTCAACAGGTATCGACCGTCCAAAAAGGCCAAAAGAAATTCCGGCAAAGCACGGCCGATACCTGTTGAAAGGGTAAGAAAACCGACGACGGTACCCGCGAACGACACAGGATTTCTCGACAAAAATTGTTGTCGACGGAAGGTTCGCTACGCGGGAAAGCCATCGAAATCAGGCTCAGTCGTGGTAGGGCACGGCCTTGAGCAGGGTGACCTTCATGGTCGTGCCATTGGGCAGCGAGTACTTCCTGGTCTCCCCGTTCTTGGCGCCGAGCAGGGCTTGGCCCAGCGGCGAACTCGGCGAATAAACCTCCATCGACCCGTGCGCGCCTTCCTCACGGGTGGCCAGCAGGAATTCCTCGGTCTCCTCGTCGGCGTCGTACCGGACGGTCAGCACCATGCCGGGCTCGGCGATGCCGTCCCGCGTCGGCGCCTCACCGACCTTGGCGTCCCGCAGAAGTTCCTGTAGCTGCCTGATCCGGGCCTCCTGCTGGCCCTGCTCCTCGCGAGCCGCGTGGTAACCACCGTTTTCCTTGAGGTCACCTTCTTCGCGGCTGGCGTTGATTTTGGCGGCCATGCTTGGGCGATAGGCGATCAGCTCGTCAAGCTCCTGCTTGAGCCGGTCGTAGGCCTCCTGGGTCAGCCAGGTCACCTGGGTCTCGCTCATGGTCACCAACTCCTCATCCGCATCCAGCCCGAGGGTCACGGGCCGACTGTTCCCGACCCGTGGGCCCGGAACGGAAAAAACACGGCCCACGCCGGGGCCGTGCTGCCTGCCAATTCTAACACGGAGAGTGGGTGCTCAGTCGGCACATTTTGTCTGACCTGCGCCGAAGAACCCGCAGATCACCCGCTTGGCGGCATGGATTTGGTCAGGTATGCGGGTACCTGGTAGGAGCAGCCGTAGAACTCCGCGGTTGTCGCCCGTTCGTCTGTTTGCAACTCGGTTGACATTGTGCCGACATTCTCACCCGCTGGGACATAGACCTCGCGCCGGCCGGCTTCGGAGCCGTCCGCGGCGGGCGCGTCGATGATGCAGTCGGCGGCCTGGTTCGGGTGATCGCGGGTGACCGTGAACGTCACGTCGATCTGGTGATCGTTGATCACCTGGTAGGTCGATACCTCCGCGTCGATCGGGTTCGCGCCGGCGCCGAGGTTCTCATAGCCGAGATAGGCGACCACGCAGCCGGCGACGATGAACGCGGCCAGGATCGACCAGTAGACCCAACGCCGCCGCGAGCGGCTCATCACCGCGCCATAACGGCCAGCCGGCGCCCCTGGGGCTGCCATGCTTGCCTCCTGACTGTTGCTGTCTTCGTGTACCCGCGCGGGTGGAACTGTCGGGGGAGCGGGAACAATGGGGGATGACGTCCACGTTGATTATCCCCTGGGGGCTCGGCGCGCGAGCACTGGGCCGAGAGGTGGCAGCGCGTGGACCGACCAGTACCAGGAGGAGGGACCGCCAGCATGGCCGAGAAGTTTCGTCTGATGTCGGTGCACGCGCACCCGGACGACGAGTCGAGCAAGGGCGCGGCGACGCTGGCCAAGTACGTCGCCCAGGGCCACGAGGTCATGGTCGTCACCTGCACCGGTGGCGAGCGCGGCAGCATTCTCAACCCGGCGATGGACAAGCCGGGCATCGCCGAGAACATGACCGAGATCCGGCGCCAGGAGATGGCCGAGGCCGCGAAGATCCTCGGCGTGCGCCACCACTGGCTCGGCTACGTCGACTCCGGGCTCCCCGAGGGCGACCCCAAGCCGCCACTGCCGGAGGGCTGTTTCGCGCTGGTCCCGCTGGCGGAGCCGACCGAGGCCCTGGTCCGACTGGTGCGCGAGTTCCGGCCGCACGTGCTGGTCACCTACGACGAGAACGGTGGCTACCCGCACCCCGACCACATCCGCTGCCACGAGGTGTCCGTCGCCGCCTTCGACGCGGCCGGAGACCCGGAGCAGTACCCGGACGCCGGCGAGCCGTGGCAGCCGCTGAAGCTGTACTACTCGCACGGTTTCTCCAAGGCCAAAATTCTCAAAGTGCACGAAACGCTGCTGGCCAGGGGGCTGGAATCGCCGTACGAGGAGTGGCTGGCAAACTGGAACACCAACCGGCCCGACAACGAGGACCGCGTCACGGCCAAGGTCGAGTGCGCCGACTACTTCGAGGTCAGGGACCGGGCACTGTTGGCCCACGCCACGCAGATTGATCCGAACAGTCGGTGGTTCGCCCTCGACGTGCAGATCCAGCGCGAGGTGTGGCCGACCGAGGAATACGAGCTGGCGCGGTCGTTGGTTGACACCACGCTTCCGGAGGACGACCTGTTCACCGGGGTTACGGAGAAGGTGACGGTATGAGCGGCGTCGTCGACGCGCTGGCCTCGGGTGCGTCGATGCTGGCCAGGCCGGTACTTGCGGCGGCCGGCACCAGCGGCACCACGCCCACCACGCAGCCGGGTGGCCAGGGACAGGAGTTCGGCTCGGCGTCCACCCTCGGCTTCGTCGTGCTGGTGCTGTTCTTCATCGGGGTCGCCTTCCTGGCGCGCTCGATGGCCAAACACCTCAAGCGCGTGCAGCACAACCTCGGA
>CAJCJE010000311.1 GCA_903970565.1 Candidatus Melainabacteria bacterium
TTAACGCTGCGTTGCATGCGAACTGAGACAGTATCCTTTTCGGCGATCGAGAACTGATGCTACCGCACCTTTCCGAACCGATCCGGGACTTCGGGCTGGACCCACATGTGGGCCAATCGGCGTTGCTGCACCGGGAGCTACACCTCAGCGGAAGGAACCCGCCGCTCCGCCATTCCGGCGCATAACATATGGCGACACAGACCTACAGCTCCATCCAGCAGTTCTGCTACATTGCCCTGTCGCAGGGGCAAACGCCGTACACCGACACCCCGCCCGACTTCGCCGCGCAGTTCCCGCAGGCCGCCAGCTACGCCGAGGGCCGGATGTACCGCGACCTGGTGCTGCTTGCCACCCGCACACAGGACACGTCGCTGGTGACGGCGGCGGCTACCCGAACCCTGGCGCTGGAGGCCATGACGCCGAATGTCATCGTGGTGCCGGAAGGCTTTGGCCTGATCTACCCGAGCGGCCAGACCAACCAGCGGCTCGGCACGGTGATCCCTTTCGACAAGGCATCGCTCGACGTGATTGACCAAATATGGCCGCAGCAGTCGATCACGATGGACCCAAGTCAAGCCGAATGGATCGGGCGGTACTGGGCGATGCTGGACGACAACACGCTGGTGTTCGCGCCAACCGTCGCCGCAGGGTTCACTCCGGTAATCACCGGCCTGTTCGTCCCGGCGCCCATGAGCGACGGCAACCAGAGTACCTACCTGACGGACAACTACGCCGAAGGGCTGGAGGCGCTGTGCATGGTCTACATGTCCGGCGGGTTGCAGCGCAATTTCGGTGCCATGACCGACGATCCGCGCACCGCGGTCACGTGGGAGGCGCAATACCAGGCGCTGCTGCCGGGCATGCGAGAACAGGAAGCCCGCATCCGTGGCATGAGGGCGGACGATCTCTGGCCGCAGCAGGCACCGGCGCAGACAGTCTCGAGGGCCTGACCGTTGCTGCCCTTCGACCTTGCCCTTCGACCAGGTGCGAACACCCAAGCGACAAGCCTCCAGAACGAACGTGGCATCGCCCAGTGCAACCTCATCCGCCACAAGAACGGCCTGATCCAGAAACTCGCCGGCTGCCAGAGACTGACCAACAATCTCTTCTCCGGTGTCGCGCGCTTCCTGTTCGCGTGGGCGGACCTGCTCTCCAATGCCTACCTGGCCGTCGCGACCAACCAGCGCCTCGAACTTCTCTACCAGGGGCTGCTCTACGACATCTCGCCTATCCAGCAGACCGATAACCTGGCCGCCAGTGCGTTCGTCTCATCTGGGACGGTGAGCGCGGTCACCATCACGGTCACCGACTCCTCATTTGGTCCAGAGATGGGCGACTGGGTGCAGGTGGTGAACGCGGTCTGGCTTCCGGCATCCGGCACCATCCCGGCGGTGCTGATCCAGGGCTACTACCAGGTCACCGCGGTGTCCGGCGACACGTGGCAGTTTGTTATTCCCGGCCCGATCACTCCCTTCGGTTCCTCTTCCGGCTCGGCCGTCGTGGTGGATTTCACCACGGTGAGCGGCCACGTCGCCGTTGGCATCACCTTGGGGCATTACGTTTTCGTCAACGGCCAGACGCTCCGAATCGGTGTCACGACCACCGTGGGAGGCCTGACCCTGACTGCAGGCAGCTACCCGGTGACGGTGAGCGGATCGAGCTACACCATTGTGGGGCCCGGGAGCGCGACGTCGTCGACCAGCGGGTACGAGAACGGCGGCAACGTCGAGGTCAACTACCTGATCGAGCTGCCACCGGAAAATCTGACACCAGGGGAGTTCGGCGCTGGCGCCTTCGGCGCTGGCCCCTTTGGCGTCGGCAGCACGGGCAACTCGCCCCCCTACCTCGTGCAATGGTCGCTGGACAAGTGGGGCCAGAACCTGATCGCCGCATTCGAGGGAAGCACCATCTACCAGTGGGTGCCCCCGATCGCGCCGGGCAATGTGGCGGAGGCGGTGAGCGGCGCGCCCCAGAGCGTGAATGGGCTGATGACGGCCTCACCCGAACAGCAGGTGGTGGCGTGGGGCGCCTATTCCTCCGCGCTTGGCGAGCAGGATCCGCTGCTGGTGGCTTTCTGCGACGTGGCGAACCTGAACGACTGGACACCCACTGCGACCAACCAGGCGGGCACCTTCCGACTGAGCACGGGGTCGCTGATCGTGGGGGGGTTGTGGTTCGGATTGGTCGGCCTTCTGTGGACGGATGTCGACTTCTGGATGATGACATACATCGGCTTCCCGCTGGTGTATGGCTTCAACAAGGTCGCTCCGAATTGCGGGCTGATCGCGCGGCGGGCTGCGGCTGCGCTCGGCACCACCCTCGCGTGGATGAGCCTGAACGACTTCTTCCTGTTCCAGGGAGGCGCTGTCCAGCCGCTGATCTGCCCTGTGCGGGACTTCGTGTTTGGCAACCTGGATCGGGCCTACGCTGGCGCGGTGTTTGCAGCACCGAACACCTACGGCGATGAGATCGCCTGGTGGTTTCCGACCATCGGCAGCAACGGGGTGTGCGACGCTTACGTGAAATGGAACATCGTCGAGAACTTCTGGGACTTCGGGTACGACGAGCTGATGCTGTCGGCGTGGGTCGACCAGTCCGTGATCGGGCCACCGGTGGGGGCGGACTACGGACAGCACCTCCAGCAGTTCGAAACGGCCCTCGACTTCGACGGCGTCGTGCTGGACAGCTACGTGCTGTCGGGGTGGTTCCAGCTTGCGGAAGGTCAGGAATTCATCTTCTTGGAGCGCGTGTTGCCCGACTTCAAGATGAACCAAGGTGGTGTTATCCAGGTCACCATTTACACGGCCGAGGACTTGGCAGCGCCGGTGACGACGTACGGTCCCTACCAGGTGACCGCAGGCCAGCCGTTTGGCTACGAGGGCAGCGTGTTGCTCTGTGACGCCGGCACGAGCTATTTTGTGGTGCGCGGCCGCGGGCGCGTCGCCCGGCTGCTGGTGGAGAGTGTCACGGCCAACACCTTCTGGCGCTACGGCAAGCCTCTGGCGGTCATCCAGCCTGACGGCCGTCGCTGATGTCCGGCTCCCCGAGCGGAGTGCCCGGATCGGGACTGCTCCAGCAGCTCTTCGGGCTGGGGGGCCAGACGCTTCCGGGCGTGGCTGAGATCAACACCAACCTGATCAACGTCACCAAGATGCTCGGACAGATTTATAGCCAGCTTGGGGGTAGCTACATCTCGTTGGCGGCCAACAACGTGTTCACCGGCACCAACACGTTCAAGCTGCCCCCCGTCATCGAAGCGGGCGCAGTCGGTACCGGGACGCTTCTGCCGATGGGCAACATCTCGACGCAGCTTTCGGCGACCGGCATCGGCAACGGCGCCGACAGCAGCGAGGACACGCTGTTCACCTTCTCGCTGCCGGCAAGTTCATTCGACATCGCGGGCCGCGGTCTGGCGTTCCTGGCATTCGGCAAGCTCGCCGCGAACAGTGACACCAAAACCACCCGGGCGCGGTTCGGATCGTCGATCGCTTACACCTCGGGCGGTTTGACCCTGTCCGGTGTGTCCTGGTTCCTGCGCGGCAGCATCTGGAAGACCGGCGCGAGCACGCAGCAGTCGCTATTCGAGGGCCAATTTGGGACCACAATCCTTGCACCGCAGACCGAGGCTGGTAGCGAGACGGACACTGGGGCTATAACGGTGAAGGTGACAGGTCAGTCCGGGTCCTCGCAGGCGAACGACGTGGTGGCAAACGGGCTGATCCTGACGTTCATGAACTGAGGTGCGCATGCCTTGGACCGGTGAGCAGTTCGCCTCTCGGCACAACCACGACCTGGCCCCGCATGAGGCCGCGCACGCCGCGCGCATCGCCAATGCCACGCTGCGAAGCGGTGTGCCGGAAGGGGAGGCCATCGCCATCGCGAACCATTGGGCGCAGCACCACGCTGGCGGTGGCGGCATCGCAGGCTACGACGACGGTGGCGCGACCGGCTCGACCACGTCGACGAGCGGCGTCGGGGGCATCGCCCCGTCGGCGCAGTCCATGAACCCGGTGTACCAAAGCCTGATCCAGCGGTACGCGTCCTACCCGGTCGAGAAGCTGCGGGAGTTGCAGGGCATCCTCGGCGGCTCACCGCAGGGCCAGATCGTCAGCCGGCTGATCCAGCAGAAGCAGACGCAGCCCAACGCTGGCGGCCAGATTGCCGGTCAGCAGCC